>DFND01000061.1 GCA_002375895.1 Firmicutes bacterium UBA3576 | reverse complement strand
GGGATGCCGAGTTGCAGGCATCGCGTCGGGCTCGCCTTGACGAGATGTTCCGACGCTTGCAGGAGGGCCAGGGGAAGGAACTGAGGATTATTATCAAGGCCGACACCCACGGCACCGCTGAGGCCGTGGCGCAGGCCCTGAAGAGGATCGAGAGCAGGGAAGTAACTCTGGAAATTATCCACACCGGCGTAGGCGCTATAACCGAATCCGATGTCATGCTTGCCGCTGCCTCCGATGCGGTAATCATTGGCTTCAACGTCAGGCCAGATGCCGGCGGTCGCCGGGCGGCCGAGGCTGAAGGCGTCGATGTTCGCACGTACCGGGTGATCTACGAGGCCATTGAGGATGTCAAGAAAGCCTTAGAGGGTATGCTCGAACCCGAATACGTAGAACAGGTCATCGGCCGTGCCGAGGTCCGGGCCACCTTTAAGGTGCCCAAGGTGGGAACCGTCGCCGGTTGTTACGTCATCGAGGGCCGTGTCACCAGCCGTTCCAAGGTGAGGGTGGTAAGAGACGGAGTGGTGGTCCATGAAGGCAGCATCGCGTCCCTCAGACGGTTCAAAGACGACGTACGCGAAGTGACGCAGGGATTCGAATGCGGCATCGGGATAGAGAAATTCAACGACGTCAAGGAGGGCGACATCCTCGAATTCTTCGTGATACAGCAGGTAAACCGGGCTGGTTAACATATATGGTAATCGGCACATGTCTCTGTCGACTCAGGCTTGCCGGCTGTAGGTCGCTGAAGGATAAGAGACGGCTGGTAAGGCCACTGGTTCAAAAGCTACGGCAGAAGTTCCTGGTATCGGCCACCGAGGTCGACCTTCTCGACTGCCGTAACGAGGCGCTCATCGGCATGGCCTTAGTCTCGAACGACAGTCGCCATGTTATGGCCGTTCTGGAACGGGCCGTAATGTTCATTGACCGGGAACTGCCCGGGTTTCTCGTGGATTATCATGTCGAGGTCCTGTGAAGGGGGTGAGTCCCGTGAACTCAACGCGGCTCAGCCGAGTGGCTGAAGCCATAAAACAAGAGGTAAGCGATATCCTACAGAATGAAATCAAGGACCCCAGAATTGGTTTCGCCAGTGTGGTAGGGGTTGAAGTTTCCCGAGACCTGCGGCACGCGAAGGTTTACATCAGCGTGCTGGGAGACGAGAATACCAAGCGCGAGACACTAGCGGGGCTGGACAATGCTAGGGGCTTCGTGCGTAGCGAAATAGCGCGTCGGATTCGGCTGAGGCACGCCCCCGAGATCGTGTTCAAACTCGATGACTCTATCGAGCACGGGGCCAAGATAAACAAGTTGCTTAAGGACCTGCGTTACCGGGAGGGACCGTCGGGTGAAGGATGAAATCGTATCTGCTATTCGAAGTGCCGAGACCGCGCTGTTGCTGTTGCACGACAACCCGGACGGCGACACCATAGGGTCAGGCCTCGCCCTGTACGCAATCCTCTCTCGCATGGGAAAGCGAGCAATATTGTGTTGTAACGATCCGATACCAAAGACCTACCGCTTTCTGCCCGGATGGGATCAAATACGCAAGCCGGCCCCGGAGAGGGCTAGGCACGACCTCGCCATTTTCATCGACTGCTCCGATCCCGACAGGGCCCCGCAGTGCCTCGAGAGCTTGGCCCCGCACGGGAAGGTGCTCAACATCGACCACCATGGCACCAACACAGCCTATGGGGATATCAATTGGGTCGATCCGAGGGCCGCGGCCGTTGGTCAGATGATCTTTCACCTGATCGCGGCCCTCGATATGACGCCCACCCCGGACGAAGCCCTGTGCCTGTACGCCTCGATCGTCAGCGACACCGGCTCCTTTCGCTTCGACAACACTACTCCTGAGGCGCATGAGATAGCAGCAGCTCTGCTGCGCACTGGGATGGACGCCGGGCTGGTGCGCGAGCGGCTCTTCGAGAATCGGGAGCGCGGTGATATCCGTTTACTGGCGCTTGCCCTGAGAACCATGGAGATAACACGGGACGGCTCTATAGCGGTGATGAGCGTGACCCGGGACATCTGGGAGGAAGCGAGGGCAGAAGACCAGGCGATGGAAGGGTTGGTGAACTACGCGCGCAGTATCGCGGGGGTTAAGATAGCGTTGCTGTTACGGGAGGTGGAAGACAACAAGGTAAAGGTCGGCTTCCGCGCCCGGGGCAACTATGATGTCGGCGCGTTAGCCGCGCAATTCGGAGGTGGGGGCCACCCGGGAGCCGCCGGCGCCCTCCTTGAGGGCCCCTTGGCCGAGGTGAAAGCCCGAGTAATGGAGGCCGCCGGATCTCTGTTGGGCTGCTCTGACACCTCCCTGGTATCGCTCTGGGACTCGACCTTGGAGGAGTGAGGGTATGTCTGCAGCGATCAGTGGCTTCATCAACCTTCTAAAACCGCCTGGACTCACCTCCCATCGCGCCGTCGCCCACGTTAAAAGAGCATTCCCCCGCCGTACGAAGATTGGACACGCCGGCACCCTCGACCCCGATGTGCCGGGAGTCTTGGTTATCTGCGTCGGCAGAGCCACGAAATTGGCTCAATTCCTCATGGACGCTGACAAGGCCTACCGGGTGGAGATCACCTTCGGCCTGGCCACTGATACTGAGGATTGGACGGGGAGGCCGGTTGACGAGAAACCGGCCGACGGGCTCACCGAGAGCGAACTCCAACGGGCACTATCTAACTTCATCGGCACCATTGAGCAGGTCCCGCCCATGTATTCGGCGGTTCGCGTCGGCGGCAGGAGGTTGTACGAGCTCGCCAGGGAGGGAATGGAGGTGCCGCGGCAGTCGCGTTGGGCGGTCATAAAATCCATTGAGCTCCTGAGCTTCTGGCCTGGTCCGAGGGCAAGGGCCCTCTTAGACGTCACCTGCGGCAAGGGAACTTACATGCGAACGCTGTGCAAGGACATAGGCGAGCATCTGGGCCTCCCCGCCCATATGTCCTATCTCATCAGAAAACGGGTGGGCGTGCTCGACATTCACGACGCGCGGACCTTGGAGGAGGTAGAAGAGGGCGGCGATTCTGTTCTCATAGAACCCGCTGAGGCCCTCTCCCATCTGCCCGCCGTGCGAATTCCTCAGGAGCGTATCGAGGCGCTCCTGCACGGCGTACAGCCGTCTGTTACCTGGGGCCTTCAGGTTCCGAAGGGTGGGGAGGTCCTTCGGCTAGTGGATGAAAAGGGAGAGCTGTTGGCGCTGGCGAGACGGACGCATGACAGGTATCTAGAGTTAGTTAAAGTCATCGCGCGTCGAGGGGGATGAATATGCAGGTTTTTCGGGGCGGAAGGGTACCGAACTGGCACAACAGTCACGTAGCAGTGGGCGCCTTCGACGGCATGCACCTCGGGCATCAGGCCCTGATCGCCAAGACAGTCAGGGAGGCTAGAACTCAACGTAGGAAGGCTGTGGTCCTGACCTTCGATCCCCACCCGGAAGCCCTGCTCAGGGGACGAGCTCCGGCGGTACTCACGCCCGAACCGGAGAGGATAGAACGCATCGGCCAACTAGGCGTTGATGGCGTCGTCGTGTTCCCTTTCACCAGGCGTTTTGCGCAGTTATCAGCTGAGAGCTTTGTCCGCGAGGTTCTCGGCGGTCAGCTAAGAGCCGCAGCGGTGCACGTGGGCTTTAACTTCGTGTTCGGAAAGGGCGGGCAGGCGACCGTTTGGACCCTGAAGGAGCTGGGACAGAAGTGCGGGATAGAGGTTGACGTGTATCCACCGGTAGAGGTGGATGGGCAGGTGGTATCCAGCACGGCCATCAGGAGGCTCCTCGGCGAAGGGGAGGTCGAGCTCGCGGGACGTATGCTGGGCCGGGATTACGCTGTGGAGGGTCAGGTAGTCAGGGGCGAAGGACGCGGCCATACCCTTGGCTTTCCCACGGCCAACCTTCAGACTCAGACAGGTCTGTGCCTTCCGGCAACGGGCGTCTATGCCGGATGGGCGGAAATAGAGGGAGAGAGGTGGCCTGCGCTGGCCAACATCGGCGTACGCCCGACCTTTGGACAGGGCGAAAGGACTGTGGAGATACACCTTCTGGATTTCACGGGCGACCTGTATGGTGAAGTCCTGAGGTTCTCCTTCTCTCTCCGCCTAAGGGACGAGAGGGCTTTCGCCACGCCTGGGGAGCTCGTGCAGCAGATTAAGGAAGATGCTATGCTGGCCCGTGAGTTCCTTCAGAGGAGAGACGCGAGGACGAACGACCCCTTACTCATAGCCCGGCGTCTTGTTCGTGGAGAAAACACGGCAGGCCCCTCGGGCGCGCAAACCTCGAGGGTCAGTCGGCCAGACAAGGACTAGAATTTACAATTGGAAGAGTTATGTGATACAATGATAGCCGTGATACGAACCGATGGCTCGGTTAGCCGACTCACCCACGGTTTTCTGAGCTGTTGGGGATACTTCTTTGTGGGGGTGACAGTAGTGACGCTGGATCCGGAGAGGAAGAAGGGAATCATCAAGGAGTTTCAAGTTCACGAAGAGGATACGGGCTCGCCTGAGGTGCAGATAGCCCTTCTCACGGAGAGGATCAACCATCTAACAGAGCACTTGAAGGAACACAAGAAAGATTACCATTCTAGACGGGGACTCTTGAAGATGGTAGGCCGTAGAAGGGGCCTCCTCGATTATCTGAAGGAGAAGGACATCGAACGTTATCGCAACATAGTCCAGAAGTTGGGTCTCCGCCGCTAGAAGGAGGACGATGCGTTTGGGAAATGCAAGAGACGAGGTGTTGGAGGTTGACACACTCACCGATGTACCGCGGCCTCGTGTTTTCGAGGTAGAAACAGGCGGTAAAACGCTCAAGATCGAGACCGGCAGGCTCGCACGCCAGGCCGGAGGAAGCGTTTTGGTAACTTACGGTAATACGGTGGTCCTAGTGACCGTGACCGCCTCCAAGGAGCCAAGGGGGGATCTAGGCTTCTTCCCCCTTACGGTAGATTACGAGGAGCGGCAGTATGCCCTCGGCAAGATCCCGGGCAACTTCTTCCGACGAGAGGGACGGCCTACGGAGAAGGCCATCCTCGCCGCACGCCTGACGGACAGGCCCATCCGGCCGCTGTTTCCCGAGGGCTTCTACCATGAGGTACAAGTTATCGTTACGGTGCTTTCGGCCGATCACGACCACCCCTTTGAGATAGCTGGCTTGATCGGGGCGTCTACAGCCCTAAGCATATCAGACATACCCTTCCACGGGCCGGTGGGCGCCTGCGTAGTCGGGCGCGTTGACGGCGAGTTGGTCATCAATCCGACCGCGGAACAGATGGAGGCCAGCGACCTGCACCTTACGGTTGCAGGCACGCGTGACGCGGTCACGATGGTCGAGGCCGGGGCGAATGAGGTTCCGGAGTCGGTAATCCTCGATGCCATCATGCTGGGACATCAGGAGATTAGGAAGCTCGTGGACTTCATCGAAGGCGTAGCCCAGGAGGTAGGCAAGCCCAAGATGGAGTTCACCCCCATTAAGCCGCCGGAGGAGATCGAGGAACTGGTCAGGAAGATGGCCACCGACGAGATACGCCGGGCGGTGCTCAACCCGGACAAACTGTCCCGGGAGGCCGATCTCGATGCGCTTTATTCGCGGATCAAAGAGGAGCTACTGGAGACCTATCCGGAGGAAGAATGGGCCATTGACCAGTGTCTCGAGAAGGTGACCAAGGAAGAGGTCCGCCGGCTCATAATCGAGGAAAGCATTAGGCCCGACGGGAGATGCCCGACCGACATTAGACCTATCACGTGCGAGGTCGGCGTGTTGCCGCGCGCCCACGGAGCGGGCCTCTTTACCCGCGGGCAAACCCAGGTCCTCACGGTGGCGACTCTGGGGACGGTCGGGGACGTGCAGTTCCTCGACAGCCTGGAGGCCACCGAGTTCAAACGGTACATCCACCACTACAATTTCCCCCCGTACAGCGTCGGAGAAGTGCGTCGCTTAAGGGCCCCGGGCCGGCGGGAGATCGGCCACGGCGCGCTGGCCGAACGGGCCCTTGAGCCTATGCTGCCCGACGAGGACGATTTCCCCTATACCATACGCCTGGTGTCGGAGGTCTTGGAGTCCAACGGATCCACTTCCATGGCCAGCGTGTGCGGTAGCACACTGGCTCTCATGGACGCCGGCGTCCCCATTAAGGAGCCCGTAGCCGGCGTGGCCATGGGCCTCATCAAGGAAGGGGATAAGGTGGTGGTTCTCACCGACATCCAGGGGATGGAAGATTTCCTGGGGGACATGGACTTCAAGGTCGCCGGGACCCGCAACGGGGTAAACGCGTTACAGATGGATATCAAGATCGGCGGGGTCGGGCGCGACATACTGGAACGTGCGCTCGCACAGGCCCGGGAGGCGAGGCTCTTTATCCTAGACAAGATGCTCCAGACCATCCCCGCACCTCGCGAGTCGCTGTCGCCCTACGCGCCACGTATCATCACTCTCCACATCGACCCCGATAAGATAAGGGACGTTATAGGGCCGGGCGGCAAGACCATTCACAAGATAATCCAGGAAACCGACGCTCAGATCGACATTGAGGACGATGGAACCATCTTCATCGCTACCACTGACGAGGAGAAGGGCCAGCGGGCGGTGGAGATGATCCAGGAATTGGTGCGCGATGTCGAGGTCGGAGAGATATACCTCGGCACAGTTCAGAGGATCATGACCTTCGGCGCCTTCGTTGAGATCCTGCCGGGCAAGGAGGGACTAGTCCACATCTCAGAGCTCACAGAGGGCCGGGTTCCCACTGTGGAGGATGTGCTGAAGGTGGGAGATAAGATCCTGGTAAAGGTCACGGAGATAGATGACCTCGGTAGGATTAATCTCTCCCGTAAACACGCCCTCAGGGAGCGGAAGAACGGCGAAGCCGAGGAAACCAGGCAGCTGGCTGGACTCGATAAATCCAACGGGGAACCTCCACAGCCGCAGCCTGCGAAAGCACAGAAGATCAAGCCCAGGCATCGTCGTCCTCCGCAGAAGCGGAGGCGTCGGAAGTGAGGATCGGGGCTCATATGTCCATCTCCGGTGGCCTGGCCAAGATGGCCCAGAGAGCCGCCAGCAGTGGCTGCCAGACGATACAGATATTCTCTCGAAGCCCTCGCGGCGGGAAGGCCAGGCTTCTTCCCCCGGGCGAGGTCTCGGAGATGAAGAGGATCCTTGGGGAGGCCGATATTCGGCCTCTCGTCGTTCACACGCCCTATACAATGAATCTAGCGGCCACAAAGCAGGAGATGCAGGAGTACACCGTGGGTCTTCTGGCTGATGATATCCAACGGACAGCCGAGCTCGGAGCCGCTTACCTCGTAACCCACGTGGGCAATTATGGTCAGGGCTCCCGCGAAGAGGGCTTAAACCGGGCCGCTTTAAACCTTCAGAGGGCCTTGGAACAGGCTGACGTATCTAACGTCATCCTTCTCCTCGAGAACACGGCTGGCGCGGGAACGGAGCTGGGGTCTACACTAGAGGAGCTCCTTTACCTCGTCGAACTCGTACATGGACACCAGGTGGGGCTATGTATTGACACCTGCCACGCTTTCGCGGCCGGGTGGGACTTGACGCGGCCGGGGGCGGTGAGAGAGCTTGTAACCGAGTCGGACCTCGTCAGGCTCATCCACGTAAGTGACAGCCGTTATCCCCGAGGTAGCCGTAGGGACCGCCACGCCAACATCGGAGAGGGACACCTAGGCACGGATTTCTTCCGCCAGCTTCTGGAGGAATCCGGCCCACTTCCCCTGATACTGGAGACCCCCGCCGAGGGCAGGTTGAAGGACCTCGCGCTGTTGCGTCGGTGGCAGGGAGAGATAGGCCGCCCAGTGCAGGAATAGGATCATAATAGTACTCGAACTTGGGGGGCAGCCGAGCTTGTCCAGGGTCAGGGTCATCGGAAGAGGCCTCCTCTTTTGCCTCGGGGCTATCTTGGTCCTGTGCGCACCGTCGTCGTTTCCCGATGAAGCCGGTCAACGCCTCTTGTTCGGGATCAGGGCACAGGTGACCTTAGACGGTGTGCCGATAGGCGGGTGGCTTCCACCTGAGGTTTCGGCCCTCCTGAGGCAACGTTATCGCCTCGAGAGAGCCATGCCAACGGACGCTCGGCTACAGGTAGGTTCAGGGAAGGTCATCCCCGCGCGGCGCGGGCTGGAGATAGATGTGGCGCGCACACTGGAACGAGTGGTGCGAGCTAGGCCGGGTGAGGCCGTTAGTTCGGCGCTCATCCCCATAGACCCGGCCTTCACGGAAAGGGATATCGCCCGGATCACTCGGAACATAGGTGACTATCATACCTGGGTTTGGGGCTCGGAGGAGCGACTACACAACGTCGCCCTCGCAGCCCGCCGTCTGGACCATAGCCTGGTAATGCCGGGCGAGCTGTTCTCCTTCAACGAGGTGGTCGGGCCGAGGACCGCTGCCGAAGGCTATAAGCCGGCTCCGGTGTTAGTCGGACAAGGCACGGCCATGGACGCGGGCGGCGGAGTCTGTCAGGTTGCCTCGACCTTGTTTAACGCCGTCTTAGCTGCGAGGCTTGAGGTCGTTGAGAGGCACCCTCACAGCAGGCCGGTGGAATACGTTCCGAAGGGCAGAGACGCCACCGTGCTGTACGATAGTCTCGACTTCAAGTTCCGGAACAACACAGATGAAGCGATAATCATACGCTCGCATGTACAGGGGCGGAACCTGACGATTCGTATCCTAGCGCCGGATACCCCGTGAATGGAGCAGGGACTGTAGTCAAGAATATATAACGACCTGTGTGAGGTGGCGACATGGACGGGAGATATACGAGGGAAGTTATCCAGGGCGGCCTGCGTGTGGTCTGTGAGGAGATACCCCATGTGAGGTCAGTATCAATAGGGGTCTGGGTGGGTTCCGGCTCTCGTGTAGAGACAGCCGAGGTAAATGGGATATCCCATTTTATAGAACATATGCTATTCAAGGGAACCCGCAAGAGATCGGCTCGAGAGATCGCCGAGGCCATCGATTCCGTGGGAGGACAGCTTAACGCCTTCACCGGGAAGGAGTATACGTGTTTCTATTGCAAGGTGCTGGATGAACACTTTAGCCTAGCCGTGGACCTTCTGTCGGATATGCTGATTAACTCCACCTTTGAGCCGAAGGAGATCGAGAGGGAAAAAGGGGTGATCCTCGAGGAGATAAAGATGTATCTCGACTCGCCGGACGAGCTAGTTCACGACCTGCTCGCCCAGGCCCTGTGGGGGGACACCCACCTAGGCCGGAACATAGTCGGAACCGTTGAGGCCGTCTCTGGCCTCACTCGCGAGAGGATCCTAGAGCACATGGCCAGGTACTACACCCCTATTAATACCGTTATTGCCGCCGTGGGTCACATCGAACACGCCCAGGTGGTACAGGAGATCCAAGCGCACTTTCATATGCGACCGGGTCAGGCGCCGCCGGCGCTAACCAACGGAGCCTGTCAAGGGTCACGTCTTGAGGTGCAGGAAAAGGACACCGAACAGGTTCATCTATGCGTTGGATTACCCGCATACCCCCTCGACCATCCTGATCTGTACTCCCTCCACGTATTGAACACCGCCCTTGGGGGGGCGACGAGTTCGCGCCTCTTTCAGGAGATCAGGGAGAACCGGGGCCTCGCTTACTCAGTCTATTCGTATCAAAGTGCTTATCGTGACACCGGCCTGCTGGGCATCTACATCGGCCTGAGCCCGCGCGTCGTCGACGAAGTGCTCAGCTTGGTCCTCGAGGAGCTTGAGGATATCAGAGAGCATGGATTGACTGATGCAGAGGTGATAAGGGCTCGGGAGCAGCTTAAGGGCGGCCTAATGCTCGGTTTGGAGAGCACCAGTTCACGTATGAGCAGACTAGGCAAGAGCGAACTTTCGCTTAACAAGATCCTGACGCCCGAGGAGATCTTGCGACTAATCGACGACGTTACACCTGAGACCGTACGAGCGGTAGCCCAGAACGTGTTGAAGCCAGAGAGTTGCGCCCTGAGCGCCGTGGGGCCCGTTAAGGCGGAGAAGCTGGAACGATTCTTGATGGGAGGTGACGAGGCTGAGGGGCTCGAGATACCGCCGAAGGGAGATATCCCTATGGGAGACACGCCAGCTCCGCGAACTGGAGAGGTTGCGGCAACAGATCACCCTCCTGGCGTCTCGCGGAGAGAGGGGAGGGGCGGAGAGAACAGCACGAAGGATCGGCCTCGTCGTTAGCATGCTCACCTCTCGGCGGCGATGAGGGTGCGCAGGGGAAGGGGATATGAGCGGGACGACAGGCCCGCTACCTCGGTGTGTGCCCCCTGTAACTAGTGCGCTCTCACGCCGAATATTTGCAGCGAGTCATCCTGCCCCAGGTGCATACCAAATGCTGCCTAGGTGGAATACTAGGCGATAGAAAACCAAGGGCAGGAGGTAAGAGAGGACGATGAGCAAGAGAACGGTAGTCGGTGTTTTCCGGTCCCGTGACCGTGCTGAACGGGCGGTCCGCGAGCTGAGGGACAGGGGATTTCAGGACAACGAGATCTCCATAGTGGCCAGAGATGAGGGACGCGGTCAGCAGGGTGACGCGACCACAATGGGCACCTTGACCCAGGATCTAGGCGAAGGAGTCTCCGCCGGAGGGGCGATCGGCGGGCTCGCAGGTCTGCTCGCCGGGGCGGGCGCTCTCGCCATCCCCGGGCTCGGACCAATAATCGCCGCCGGTCCCATCGCCGGGGCCCTGTCCGGGGCCGCCACAGGTGGCATAGCCGGAGGCCTCCTTGATTTCGGGATCCCTGAGGAGCGTGGTAGGCAATTCGAAAACGAGGTTAGGCAGGGCGCGATCCTTGCCCTCGTCGAGACCGGGGAACAGAAGGCCGGCGAGGCCATGCGCATAATGAAAGACAACGGTGCTGAGGAAGTGGAGGCACGACGGAGCCGCCGCAGTTAGTCCCACTTCTTGACACGAGGGGCGACAATGTGATATTATTGCCAAACAAGAGTGGGGCATTGGGGCGTGGTGAGTGGTGAATTACGAGGCCAACGGGTACTTGCCTGTTGGCCTTTTGCGTGGGAGGAGGCTTTGAATGGCCGAGGAAATCCGCATCCTGATGGCTGGCGTCAGCGGCCGGACCGGTCGAGTGGTGGCCGCGGGGCTTGATACATACAGTAACGGGCTGACACTGGTAGGCGGGGTGGGGAAAAGGAGCGCCGGTCGCGATCTCGGCGAACTCTTGAGGGGCAGCCCGGATGGCAGAATAATATACGGTGAGCTAGCCCAAGCGCTCGAGAAACTCCAGCCGGACGTGCTGGTGGACTTCACCACGGCGGAGGTCGCGGTGGAGAACGTCTGTATGGCTGCAAGAGAGGGAGTCAGGCCTGTAGTGGGGACTACGGGATTCGATGAGAAGCAGATGAACCGCATTATTTCCGCCGTGGAGAGTGCCGGGATCGGAGGCGCGGTCATCCCCAACTTCTCCCTCGGAGCTATGCTTCTTATGCGGTTCTGCGAGGAGGCCATACGCTTCTTCCGGAGAGTGGAGATAATAGAGTTGCACCATGAAGGGAAGAAAGATGCGCCTAGCGGCACCGCAAAGCTCATCGCCAGCAGAATGAACCTTACTGAGGTCCCGGTACACAGCGTGAGGCTGCCTGGCTTGGTAGCTCATCATGAGGTCATCTTCGGCGGAACTGGTCAGACCCTTACCCTAAGACACGACTCCATAAGCAGGGAGTCCTTCGTGGAGGGCGTGGCGCTGACCGTCCAGAAGGTTATGAACCTGGACAGGCTGATATTCCGCCTGGACGACGCGGTGATGGGCGCATAACTCACCGGCCTCCCCCCGGGGTCATATAATACTCCAGAACCCTATAGACCAGGCGGGAGGACGGCGTTATGACTCCGGAGCTCCGGGGCATGAGGGTGGCAGTTATCGGCGGTGATCTGAGAGAGGTTGAGGTGGCAAGGCTCCTGGCCTCGAGGGGCGCCGAAGTGCGGGTGGTCAGCCTGCCCGTCTCTGAGGAGCTAGAAGGACTGAGCCTCGCGGCAACTGTAGAGGACGCGGTCCGGGACAGAGAGGTAGTCATCTTGCCCGTCCAGGGAACGGATGAGGACGGTTTCGTTCACGTGATGGAGGGTCAGGCGAAGGTTCCCTTCGGCCATAGTGAGTTCGCCTGCATGCGCTCCGGAGCTTTGTTGTTCATCGGTGTGGCGCGGCCCCTCTTTAAGGACCTCGCGGCACACTACGGCATCAGGCTCCGTGAGATCCGCGACCGCGATGACTTCGCCATATTCAACTCCATCCCCACCGCCGAGGGAGCCATAGCACGGGCGATGGAACTGATGCCCTGCACCATTTTCGGCAGCAAAGCCGTGGTAATCGGGGGCGGCAGAACAGGGCTGACCCTGGCCAATCGCCTGCGCAGTTGGGGGGCCGAGACCATCGTTGTGGACCGAAGCGATGCCGCCAGAGCCAGAGCTTACGAGCAGGGATGCGTCGCCTTAGCCGCTACCGAACTGGCCGAGGTCCTCAGCGAGGCAGATGTGGTCTTCAACACTGTGCCGGCCCTGGTGCTCCCCCGGGAGTTGTTAAACCTTACGCGGCAGGACGTGGTCATCCTGGACCTCGCATCAGCTCCGGGTGGAGTGGATTTCCTAGCCGCCCGTGATCTCGGCCGGTTCGCGGAGAGCCTTCCGGGTCTACCCGGGAGGGTCGCGCCGAAAACGGCGGGCGCCATAGTAGCTCGGGTTATCCTTCAGGTCATCGCCGATGAGAATCCTCCCCCTGGCCAGCCATGAGGGGAGGTGGCATCGTGCGGCTGGCAGGCAGGAGAGTGGGCGTTTGCCTCACTGGCTCCCATTGTACCTTGCGCGAAGCGCTCGAGGCCGTAGAGGCACTAGCTGCGGAGGGGGCTGAGCTGGTGGGGATTCTCTCGACGTCGGTGTCCTCCACCACCACCCGGTTTGGGGAGCCTGAGCAATGGCGGCAACAGCTTCAAAAGGTCACGGGACGCGCACCCCTTACAAGCATCCCGGAGGTCGAACCCATCGGGCCTAATAGGTCCTTGGACGTATTGGTCATCATCCCGTGCACCGGTAACACGATGGCTAAACTGGCCAACGGGATCACCGACAGCCCGGTAACGATGGCAGCAAAGGCCCATCTCAGAAACGGCAGGCCGCTGGTATTGGCCATAAGCACCAATGACGGCCTCGGCTTGAACGCTGGGAACCTGGCCAAACTGTTGGTGACCAAGAACGTCTATTTCGTCCCCTTTGGGCAGGATAACCCGGAAGCCAAACCGAATTCCCTTGTTGCACGTCTGTCGCTAACTGTGGACGCGGTACTGGCCGCGCTCGAAGGTAAACAGCTGCAGCCGATACTGATAGAACGTTGGAGAGACCAGTAGTTGGGGGAAATGGCCGATGTATAAGGTAGGTATAGTTGGGGCCACAGGAGTCGTAGGTAGAACCATATTACGCGTCCTGGAGGAACGCAGCTTCCCGGTAGCCGAGATGAAGCTCTTGGCTTCGGGCAGGTCCGAGGGCACCAAGTTGTCCTTCCGCGGTGAAGAGATCACTGTACTCGAGACTCGACGGGACAATTTGCGGGGGATGGACCTGGTCTTCTTCGCGGCGGGAACCGATATCAGCTCCGAGTTCGCACCGGTGGCGGTGGAAAAGGGGGCAGTAGTGATCGACAAGAGTAACGCCTTTCGCATGGACCCGGAAGTGCCCCTCGTGGTGCCCGAGGTGAACGAAGAGGCCTTGGCAGGGCACGAGGGACTCATCGCCAGCCCCAACTGTTCTACCATCCAGCTGGTAGTGGCCGTGGCTCCCCTTCACCGGGCCGCGGGGCTCCGTACGGTCATAGTATCAACCTACCAGTCCGTTTCCGGTGCAGGAGCAGAAGCACTGTCGGAACTCGATGAGGAGTCGCGTGCTTCCCTGGAGGGCAGGAAGCACCATCGGAAGGTGTTCACTCACCCCATCGCCTTTAACCTCATTCCGGCCATTGACAGCTTCGATGACCTGGGCTTTACCGCTGAGGAGATGAAGCTCGTGCGTGAGACACGGAAGATCTTGTCTCACCCGACGCTGGCGATCACGGCCACCGCCGTTAGAGTGCCGGTCAGGGTCGGCCATTCGGAGGCTGTTACGGTCGAACTGGAGACGAGGGTAACGCCCGAGCAGGCGCGCAGGATACTGGCACAAGCCCCAGGGGTGGTGGTTGCGGACGATCCTTCAAGAGACCTATATCCACTACCCGTCGCCGTTGAGGGAAAAGATGAGGTTTACGTGGGCAGAATTCGTGAAGGGCTAGTAGGCGAGCGCTGGCTGAACCTCTGGGTGGTCGCGGACAACCTCAGAAAGGGAGCGGCCAC
>DFND01000060.1 GCA_002375895.1 Firmicutes bacterium UBA3576 | reverse complement strand
GACGCCGGGATAGGGGGTAGGGCCGCCCATGCGGTGGGCGAGAGGATGGCCCGTGTGGCGAAGGCCAAGCAGGTCTTGGCCGTCACCCATCTTGCGCAGATCGCCGTGCGAGCGGACACTCACTTTCTGTTGGAGAAGGAAGTGGTGGGCGGGCGTACCGTCACCAGGGCCAGGCCCCTGGACTTCGAGGAGAGGGTGTACGAACTCGCGCGAATGATGGGAGGAGGTCAGGAGGATACGGCCCTGACTCACGCCCGTTCGCTATTGGAGAAATATGCGCAAGTTGGCTGACGGACCCGTTACATACGATTTTGCTGCGAACCAACATCGCATAGATGTTGGTTTTTGTTTTGAATCCCAGCGCTATTTATGTCGACTACTGTGCATAGCTTAATCGCGCTTGGGGCAAGTTATATAGCGCGATACGCCGACAAGCCTGTTACGGGCTAAGAGAACTTATGTTAACAGGGAGGTGTATTGCCAAGAAGCCCGAATAGGAGGCTGGTAACTAAGTGAATAGGGAGTTGCGGCGGAAGATCGTAGGTATGGTCATCGCCTTGACGATAGTGGCTATCTGCAGCACGCCGCAGTTCAAGAGCGTCGTAAACTTCCCCGAAGAGGTCCGCCTGCAAAGTGGATCCACCGCCGACCTCCCGCTGAATATCCCCTTTGCGCTGTACGTCAGGTCCGACCGCCATGGCATGGTGAGGTTGAACGGCGAGCCCCTGGGCGACCAATGGCGGGTGGTGAACTCGCCTATCCGAATCGAGAGCGAGTCCGCCGGGCGGGTAAATCTCGAATTCAGGCTCTTCGGGCTGATTCCCTTCAAGTCCGTCGTCGTGGACATAATCCCCACCATTCACGTAGTGCCGGGTGGACAATCGATTGGAGTTGTTCTACAGGCCGACGGAGTCATCGTGGTGGGATTTGCGGCCGTGGAGGGCCCCGACGGGAGAGTGTACCATCCCGCCAGAGACAGGGGCGTGAGGGTCGGCGACGTCATCACGCACGTAGATGGACGGCCCGTGAGATCACAGCGGGAGCTGAGCGCCAAGATCCAGGCGGCGGGAGAATCCGGACGCGCGGTAACTCTGACCTTGCAGAGAGGCGAACAGACCCTGCAGCGCCCAGTACAGCCCCGCAGGGCGAAGGATGGGAGGTATCTCCTGGGGATCTTCGTTCGGGATAGCGCCGCTGGCGTCGGCACCCTTACCTTCCACGAGAGGACCACGGGTAAATACGTCGCCATCGGTCACGTGATCAGCGACTCCGAGACCAACCGTCCCATCGAGGTGCGGAGCGGTCAGATCCTCAGCGCGGAGGTCTCTACGGTACATCAGGGAAAGCAGGGCTCACCGGGTGAGAAGGTGGGGGTAGTTACCGGCAATGCGGTGGTCTTGGGGAACATCGAAAGGAACACTCCCTTCGGCATCGTAGGAACCCTGAAGACGGAGCTGGTCAATCCCTACTACGAATCCATCCCCGTGGCCCTGGCCTCGGAGGTCGTAGAGGGACCCGCCGAGATAATTACGGTGATCTCGGGAAGGCGCATGGAGAAGTTCCGCGTCGAGATATTGAGGGTCAGGCAACAGCGCTGGCCTGACGACAAGGGCCTGGTGGTGGAGATCGTGGACGAGCGCCTGCTACGCGCCACCGGGGGCATCATCCAGGGGATGAGCGGCAGCCCCATAATCCAAAAGGGGCGCCTGGTGGGAGCGATAACCCACGTGTTCGTAAACGATCCGACGCGGGGCTACGGAGTCTACGCCGAATGGATGTTGCGGGAATCTGGCATCTTGGAGGAACTACAGAGGCGATATGCCGAGAAGACGGAAGAGACCTCATTTTCGGGATATGGGAGAAGAAAGGCCTCGTAAAAGCGAGGCCTTTTTTGGTATTACAGGAGGATAATGGAATGCGCCTGTAGAATGGAAGGCACACACGATATCGCGGGGGAGGGATCGCCTTGCCGGACGAGTCGAGAATTCGCATCGTTCTCGCCGACGATAACCGTGAGTTCTGTGAGCTGGTACAGGCCTACGTAGAGGAACAGCGTGATTTGGAACTGGTGGGCATAGCTTACAACGGCCTGGAAGTCCTTGACCTTATAACAGAGCACAACCCCGACGTCGTCATCTTAGATCTCATAATGCCTCATCTCGATGGCCTGGGCGTGCTCGAGCGCCTGAATCAACTGCCCTTTGAGAGGCGCCCCAAAGTCATTATCCTAACGGCCTTCGGTCAGGAGAAGACCACCCAGAGAGTTGTTGATCTCGGCGCCGATTACTACGTTCTAAAACCCTTCAGCCTCGAAGTGCTGGTAAAGCGTATTCGACAGGTGGCAGGCAGGGAGGCCGAGGTCAAGAGGCCCATGGGGGTCGAGAACCAGAGCTACGAGGCAGAGATAGCGGCTATCTTACACGAGATCGGCATTCCCGCTCACATCAAGGGCTATCTCTACCTCAAGGAGGCCATAGGGATGGTCATACACCGGGTGGACCTCTTGGGCGGAGTGACGAAGGAGCTGTACCCGGCCATTGCCAAGAAGTTTAAGACCACCCCTAGTCGGGTCGAAAGGGCGATCAGGCACGCTATTGAGGTGGCCTGGAATCGGGGTAACATAGACGTGATCAACGATTTCTTCGGGCACACGGTAAGTCGGGACCGGGGGAAGCCCACGAACTCCGAGTTCATAGCTATGATCGCGGACAAGCTCCGCATGGAGTTCAACGCCTCTCATCCGAGGGTCTCACCGCGAAGAGCGGTGGACCAAGCATAGGCCCGCCCTGCCCGCACTTCATTCATCTTCCGGGGCCATCGTCTCCGGCAACTAGGGGACGGTGGCCCCCTTTTGTTGGTGGTCACAGGTGTTGAAGGCCCGAGCTCGTCGGGTCGTCACAGGCGCTTGGGTGGCTCTCGGGGTTGGAGTATGCAGCTATCTTCCGGCCCCGAGATGCCAATTTCTCTGGCCATTAACTGGGGCATAATAGCTATAGCTGGGTGGTGACCGGGTTGGTGATCAAAGGCGCCCTAAAGGCCGGCAGGCGAACGAAGGATCTGGTTTCCAGGTTGGCCGCCGGAGACGTCGCCCTCATCGACCACGCAGACCTGGATGAGATGGCGGCGAAGGGTCTCCTATCCCGCGGCGTCAGCTGCGTGTTGAACGCGTCCCAATTCTGTACCGGGAGGTATCCCAACCCAGGGCCGCAGATTCTCCTGAGAGCCGGAGTTCACCTGGTGGAGAGCCTGGGCGAGGTCGGCTTTCAACGTCTACGCGACGGCGACAGGGTAGAGGTTTGCCAGGGCAAGGTGTGGCGAGGGGGCGAAGTGGTGTGCGAAGGGAGGGTCTTCGACGAAGAGCTGCTGAGGGAGAGGCACGAGCTGGCTCGAAAGAACCTGCGGCATGAGCTCGACCAGTTCGTGAAGAATACGCTGGAGTACGTAGTCAGGGAAAAGGACCTCCTTCTGGCGTCGGTCGGCTTCCCGCCGCTGAAGACCGCTATGTCCGGGCGGCACGTGCTCGTGGTGGTGCGGGGCCACAATTACGAAGAGGACTTGGCCATGATCCGAGGATATGTGCGGGAGATCGCCCCTGTGCTCATAGGGGTGGACGGCGGGGCCGACGCTCTGCTGGAGTTCGGCCTCAGGCCGGACATCATCGTGGGCGATATGGACAGCGTCAGTGACCGAGCCCTGCGGTCGGGGGCGGAACTCATCGTCCACGCCTATCCCGATGGGACGGCGCCTGGTATGAGGAGGCTGGAGGGTCTCGGGCTCAGAGCCCAAAAGGTGCCTCTGGCCGGCACCAGCGAGGACCTGGCGCTTCTTTTGGCCTACGAGCAGGGCGCGTCGCTCATCGTCATCGTTGGCTCGCACTCGAACATGGTCGACTTCCTGGAAAAGGGCAGGAGCGGCATGGCCAGCACCTTCCTCACCCGTCTGAAGGTGGGACATATACTGGTGGACGCCAAAGGGGTGTCCAAATTGTACGCGGGGGGGTTCCGTCTGTCGCACTTGGCGGCCATGACGCTTTCGGCACTGGTTCCTCTGTTCCTGATCTCGGCCCTGTTCCCTCCGGTTAAGGACTACTTTCAGCTACTGCTAATGCGGATTCTTTTGCTGTTGGAGTTGTGAGTCCCTTGATCGACCAGAGAATCCTCATCCTGACCGTAAGTTCCATTTTCCTCGCGCTGGGCATAGGGATTGCCGTTGGGACGGCCCTGCCGGGGGAAGAGGTGTTATTGGAGGAACGAAACGCTCTCATCGCTCAACTCGAGGGCGAGTTCACACGGATCAGGGGGGAGAACGCGAGCCTGCGCACGAGGGTTCGCGACCTAGAGGCCCAGCTAAAGGCGGCCGAGGACTTCCAGCGACGGGTCATAGAGTCTGTGGTGGCCAATGCCCTGGTGGGAGTGAACTTGGGCATCGTAGAACACGGCAGCGGCGAGACTACACGGGGCGTGGTCGAGGACTTGAGGAGATGGGGGGCGGACTTGGCCTGGCAGGTGACCCTGGACCCGAGGGCCCTCGACGAGAGGCAGCTCGAGCATTGGGCCGAGCTCCTGAGGACGGAGGGACGGGGAGTAAAGGAGATAATGGCCGGGGTCACGGCCTACGTTTTGGAGGGCCTGCTGGGAGATAGCCGGCCGGCCCTGACGGGAGGAGCGGTTACCGTCGAGGGAAGGGCGGCCGGCGTCGACGCCATCTTGGTGTTAGCGGAGCCCTCTGCGGACCCTGTGGTGCTCGGCGCGGTGCTGGCGGCCGTGCGCGAGGCGGCGGGTGAGGGGCTGCCGGTGATAGTGGGAGAGGCGTCCTCCGGTGCTGCCGGCTTAGGGCAGGTGGGAGGACGCCTCGGGCTGGCAGTGGTGGATAACGTAGACCAGCCGCTGGGTCGCTTCTCCCTCGTGGCACTGCTTCTGGGAGCCGAGTGGGGCCACTACGGGGTCAAAGCGGGAGCGCGGGCGCCGCTCCCCTGGGGGTTCCTGGAAGATGCCCTCGAGCCGCTGGTCGGGCGATGAGCGTGTCGGTGATCATACCCGCCTACAACGAAGCCTCGACCATCGGGGCCACGGTACGAGCTGCCTCCCGGCTGAAGGGCGTTGTGGAGGTCGTGGTGGTGGATGACGGATCTCACGACTCCACGGCGGAGGAGGCCAGGTTGGCGGGAGCTAGGGTAATTAGACACGACGACAACAGGGGCAAGGGACAGGCCATGATGACGGGACTCTCGGCTGCGGCCGGGGACATCGTGCTCTTCCTCGACGGTGACCTGGAGGAGACGGCTGCCGCGGCCTGGGCCCTGGTGGAGGCGGTGAGGGGGGACAGGTGTGACCTGGCTGTGGCGGCCTTCCCCCGCCGAGGCACCTCGGCGGGGTTTGGTCTGGTGAAGAGACTGGCCCGGCTGGCCGTACGCGCGTTGGGCAAGGCTGACCTCACCGAACCCCTGTCGGGGCAACGTGCCATACGTAGGGCCGATCTCGAACAGATACTGCCTCTCTTTGACGGTTTCGGGGTTGAACTTGCCATGACCATCGACTTGCTTCGCCTGGGCCGGCGGGTGGCGGAGATTCCGCTGCCGATGAGGCACAGGCGTACGGGAAGGGACGTACGGGGCTTCATCCATAGGGCGCGACAGTTGGCTTGGGTGCTCAGGGTGATAGCGTCAAGGTGTCGCGGGGGGCGGAGATAGTGGCGGTGTTCCTGGCCGGCCTGGTCGTCGGCTGGGCCCTCGTCGGGCCCCTGATCGAACTGGCCGCCCGAGCCGGCGCGGTCCGGGCCAATTATCGCGGTGACGGTGTTCCCACCTCCGGCGGGGTGGTCTTCGTCCTGACGACCGTCTTCACCCTCGTGCCGGTGTTGCTGGTAGACGGGAACCCGGAGGTCATGGGCGGCCTGACCATCGCCTTGGGCATGGGGTTCGTGGGGTTCCTCGACGACGCCTGGGGCCTCGAGGGGGCAAAGGGATTCAGGGGTCACCTCGCTATGTTGTTCCGGGGTCGGGTGAGTACGGGCCTCCTGAAGGCCCTGCTCGGCGGGCTGGTGAGCCTGGCCGCGGTTGCCACCTGCGGGTTCGAAGGCCCGGAGCTCCTGGCCCGAGCGGCGGTGGTGGCCCTGTCGGCGAATGCCCTCAACCAACTGGACCTCCGCCCAGGCCGAGCGGCGTCCGTCTTCGCCCTGGGGGCTTCCCTCATCGCCCTCGCCGGCTTTCGTTCCCCGGTGATACTTTCACCGCTTGGGGCAGTCCTGGCTTACCTTCCACGGGATGAGGCGGGGGAGGTGATGATGGGGGATACAGGCGCCAATATCCTCGGTGGCCTGCTCGGGCTGGCCTTGGCCCTGTTCGCTGGTGCTGGGCTGTATCTTATCCTGGCCGGCCTGGTCGCCTTCAACTTGGTGGCAGACAGCATGTCCCTCACCAAGTTATTACAGGCCCTGAGATCTAAAAGGGATTTTTCTGACAACGGCGAATAGTAATCTGGGGCCAAAAGCGAGATCGGAGGAGGCGATTGCCGTGATACTGAGCTCTGTCGGTCCCGCGGAGCACGAGGAAGTCGTGTTCTGTTGGGACCGATCGTCGGGTCTGAGAGCTATCATCGCCATACATGACACCTCGCTCGGACCCGCTCTAGGTGGATGCAGAATGTGGCCTTACGATACGGAGGAGGAGGCTCTTGAAGACGCCCTTCGACTATCCGAGGGGATGACGTATAAATCCGCAGCGGCCGGTTGCAATTACGGTGGAGGAAAAGCAGTTATCTGGGGCGACCCAGAGACGGACAAGTCAGAGCATCTATTCCGCGCCCTCGGTAGATTCGTAGAGAGTTTAAGGGGGCGCTTTATTACGGGCACCGACGTCGGAACGACGCCCGAGGACTTCGTGATCGCCGCGCAGGAGACTTCCTACCTTGTGGCCCTTCCTGAGGAGTACGGTGGTAGCGGGGACACTTCGATAATAACGGCCTTTGGGGTCTGGCGCGGGATGAAGGCCTGTGCTAAGGAGACTTGGGGCGAGGATTCATTGGAGGGCAGGACGGTGGCCGTCCAGGGGTTGGGAAAGGTCGGTGCCAAGCTCGTGCGGCATCTGGTGGAGGAGGGCGCGCGAGTCATCGGCTCTGATGTCAACGAAGAGAACGTGCGCAGGGTGGCGGAGCAATACGGTATAGAGGTGGTCTCACCGGAGGAGATCTACGACGTGGAGGCCGATGTGTTCTCCCCCAACGCTCTGGGAGGGGTGATTAACCCGTCCACCTTGGGGAGGCTGAAGTGTAAGATCATCGCCGGGGCCGCGAACAACCAGCTCTCCGATGATTCCCTGGCGGATGAGCTGAGGGCCCGCGGTATTCTGTACGCGCCGGATTACGTTATCAACGCCGGCGGACTGATACAGGCGGCCGACGAGCTGGATGGATATGTGAAGGAACGGGCCTTCAAGAAGGCCGCCGGCATCTATCAGCGGCTGGCGAGGGTGTTCCAGCTGGCGGAGGAGAACGATGTGTCGACGGTGGTGGCCGCCAATCTCATGGCCAAGGAGAGAATAGAGAAGGCACGCGAGTTGAAGAGGACATATCTGCCGAGATGAGGATACTCGTCATTAACCCAGGTTCAACTTCAACTAAGCTGGCGGTCTTCGATGGTAAGAGGGTGCTCTTCGAGAGGACCGTACGGTCCGATCCGCCCGCGGAGCCGGAGCTCGACATGAGGGTGCGCCGCTCGCTGGTAGCCGACTGGCTGCGGGAGGTGGGCGTCACGAGCTTGGATGCCGTGGTGGCCCGCGGGGGCATACTGAGACCTCTGCCGCCGGGCGTCTACGAGGTGGGTAGCGCCATGGTGGAGGAGCTCATCAAGGGCCTTCACGGCTGGCACGCCTCGAACCTCGGGGCGCCGCTCGCGCAGGAGTTCGGTCGCCTCTTCGGTTGCCCTGCCTACGTGGTCGACCCCGTATCGGTGGACGAGATGATCCCCGAGGCGAGGCTGTCCGGCTTGAAGGAGGTCCCGCGCAGGAGCCTTTTCCACGCGCTCAATATCAGAGCCATAATCCGGGACGTGTGCGGCGAGCTCGGCAGGTCCCCGGACGACTTCAATGCTGTGGTCGCTCACCTCGGCGGCGGGACATCGGTGGTGGCGGTGCGGGGCGGTCGGGTCATCGACGTTAACAACGCCAACGAGGAGGGCCCTTTCAGCATGGAGAGAGCTGGCGGCGTCCCGGCCGTCGGGCTGCTGAAGTGGGTCTTCGCTCGAGGGTTCGACCTGGAGAGCGCGGTGCGTCGGTTGGTCGGGGGCGGCGGGATGATGGACTATCTCGGGACGAGGAGCCTTGAGGAAGTGGAATCCAGAATGCTGAAGGGCGACGAGAAGGCTAGGCTGGCGTGGGAGGCGTTGGCCTACCAGGTGTGCAAGGAAATCGGGGCTATGACTGCGGCCCTGGGCGGGAGGCCCGACGCCATCATCCTGACCGGAGGCATGGCCAGGTCAACTCGTCTCACGAGCAGGATAAGGGAGCGGATAGGGTTCCTGGGCGAGGTCCTCGTCCGCCCAGGCGAACAGGAGATGCGGGCCCTCGCCGACGGGGCGATAGAGGTGTTGACCGGTAAGACGAAGCCCATGCGCTATCCTCCTCCCGAAGGAAGGACCCAGTCGTGATAAGAAGCAGTGAGGATTTAATGGACGTGGCACGGACCCGGGGCCCCGTCAGCATGGCAGTAGTCTGTCCGTACGACGTGGAGACGCTGGGCGCCCTGGGGGCGGCTGTTCGAGAGGGCATAGCGCGTTTTGTGCTCGTCGGGGAAGGGGACAGGGTCGTGCAGACGGCCGAGGACGCCGGCCTCGATATCGATGAGCTTGGTAGGTTGGTGGCCGTTCCGGATCCCCAGGCCGTGGAGGTGGCGGTGACCCTGGCTCGGGAGGGCCAGGTTGGGGCCCTTATGAAGGGCATGGTGTCGACTGCGGCCTTTTTACGTGGGGTGTTGGACAGGTCCAGGGGGCTCCGCCGCGAGGGGCTGTTGAGCCATGTGGCCCTGTTGGACATCCCTTCCTACTCCAAACTGCTGGCCGTCACGGACGGCGGTATCAACGAGCTGCCCGGCGTGGCAGAAAAGGAGTGGATACTGAGAAACTACCAAGTAGTCGCGCGCGCCCTCGGGGTCCGTGAGCCGCGCGTGGCCCTGTTGGCCTCTTCTGAGAGTGAGGGCCGTATCAAGGCCAACGCGGAAGCGGTCGTGCTGAGGGAGCGGGCAAGGGTTGCCTTTCCGGATATGCGGGTAGAAGGACCGATAGCCCTGGATGTGGCCGTCTCGGCCCGCGCCGCCCGCGTCAAAGGCGTCGAAGGGCATGTGCCGGGCGAGGCCGACTGCCTCCTCGTGCCCAACATAGAGACGGGAAACGCCCTCTGCAAGGGCCTGGTGTACTTCGCCGGCGCTATCTTCGCAGGGGTGGTTGTGGGAGCGAGAGTACCGTTGGTGCTTCTGTCTAGGGCGGATCTCGAGAGGAGCAAGCTGGCGTCCATCGCCCTCGGGACGGTCCTGGTGACGGCCGAGGGTTGAAAGGCCGAGCAGAGGGATTCTACAGGTGACGGTACGGCACAAATCGAAACTGGGAGGTGCATGTCGTGAAGGTCTTCGAACTAATGGGGAAGCACGATCATGAACAGCTGGTTTTCTGCAACGACGCAGCATCGGGCCTGAGGGCCATCATCGGTATTCACAATACGACCTTGGGGCCGGCTCTCGGTGGATGTAGGATGTGGCCGTACAAGAGAGAGGAAGATGCCATCGTCGACGTGTTGAGGCTGTCGGAGGGCATGACTTATAAGAACGCGGCCATGGGGTTGAATTTCGGGGGCGGCAAGGCCGTGATCATAGGCGACCCCCGCTCTGACAAGAGCGAAGAGCTGTTCCGGGCCTTCGGTAGATTCGTAGATAGCCTGGGCGGTAGGTACATCACCGCCGAGGACGTGGGCACCTCCACGGACGACATGACCTTCGTGAACATGGAGACCGATTACGTTCTGGGGCTGCCGGGGCGCAGCGGGGATCCGTCTCCGCTCACCGCCTACGGCGTTTACCGAGGCATGAAGGCCTGTGCGAGGGAGGTCTACGGTACGGAGAGCCTCAAGGGCTTGAGGGTAGCGGTGCAGGGCTTGGGTCACGTGGGATATGTCCTCTGTCAGCACCTGGCCGATGAGGGCGCCAAGCTGGTGGTCACGGACATTTACGAGGACCGCGTGACCAGGGTGGAGAAGGATTTCGGTGCCAAGGCCGTCTCCCCCGAGGATATCTATGCGGTCGACGTTGACATCTTCGCGCCCTGTGCCCTCGGGGCTGTGATCAACGACGAGACCCTTCCCCAGTTGAAATGTAAGATAGTTGCTGGTGCTGCTAACAACCAGCTGGCCGAGCCGCGTCACGGTGACCTGCTGCAGCAGAAGGGCATCCTGTATGCGCCCGACTTCGTCATCAACGGCGGCGGGGTGATTAACGTCAGCGAGGAGCTGTCCGCAGGAGGATACGATAGCGACCGGGTCTACGCGAGGGTATCGAAGATCTTCGACAAGATCCTCAGGGTGATCGAGATATCCAAGCGGGAGAATATCCCCACCTACGAGGCTGCGAATAGGATGGCTGCGGAGAGGATCGCCAAGATCGGCGCTCTCAAGAGGATACACCTGCCGCGGTGAAGCCATGGAAATAGTAGAGAGACCCACGAGGCGGATCACCATTCTAGTCGGTGGATTCGGCAGCGGTAAGACCGAGACGGCGATAAACCTGGCTCTGCGTACTGCTCGCGGTGGAGAGAGATGTTACCTTGCCGACCTCGACCTGGTGACTCCCTTCTTCAGGTCACGCGAAGTTGGTTCAGTCCTGGAGGAGGCCGGAGTAAAGGTGCTGTTCCCCCCGGCCCGGTTCACGCAGACCGACCTGCCGGTACTTCCTCCTGCCTTGCACCATGCCATAAGGGATCGGACCGCTCGTGTTATACTGGACGTGGGCGGCAGCGAGGTGGGGGCCAGGGCGGTGGCGGGGTTTGCGGAGAGCTTGGCCCGGGAGGAATACGATGCGTTGTGCGTAGTGAACCCCAGGCGGCCCTTCGTGATGACCGCGGACGAGGTGGTTCGAAGCCTGCGGGGCATTGAACTCGTCTCCCGCCTTCGGATCACCGGACTGGTGGCCAACCCTCACGCCTCGGGCAGGACGGATTGGCGCGTAATACGCACTGGGATCCACGTGGTTGAGGAGGCCGCCCGGCGATTGGGCCTGCCCATAAAGTTCGTGTGCCTGCATTTTGAGAGAGCCGTGGACAAGGCCCCCTTCGAGATCGCCTACCCAGTTCTACCGCTAGAACTGTACATGCGCCCGCCGTGGGATGACCTTCAGTCGGGGAGGTAATGTGATGGATCGTAAGGTGATATTCTTTGAAGATCGGTGCAAGGGCTGCGAGCTGTGCATCACCGTCTGTCCCGTCAACATAATCTACATGGCGGAACACATAAACAGGCAGGGTTACCACCCGGCGACGGTAACGGATCAAGACAAGTGTATCAGCTGCGGGCTGTGTGCCCGCATATGCCCCGATACGGTAATAGAGGTGTTCAGAGAGGACCGGCGGAAGTGAAGTCGTCGGGGTGTGCGAGGAGGTGTGCATGTTGGGAGAGTTGTTGCTAATGAAGGGCAACGAAGCAGTGGCTGAGGCCGCTATCCGGGCAGGATGTCGTCATTTCTTCGGCTATCCCATCACGCCGCAGAACGAGCTGCCCGAGTACATGGCGCGCAGGCTTCCGGAGGTCGGCGGGGTCTTCGTGCAGGCCGAGAGCGAGGTCGCAGCGATCAATATGGTCTACGGTGCCGCTGGCGCGGGCGCCCGAGTCATGACCTCATCCTCGAGTCCGGGTATCAGCCTCAAGCAGGAGGGGATCTCCTATCTGGCGGCATCGGAACTGCCCTGCCTCATCGTGAACATGATGCGGGGCGGGCCGGGCCTGGGAGGCATACAACCAGCGCAATCAGACTACTTCCAGGCCACCAAGGGCGGAGGGCACGGTGATTACCACCTGATAGTGTTCGGCCCTGAGTCCGTGCAGGAGATGGTTGATCTCACTCCGCTGGCCTTCGACCTGGCTGACCGCTATCGCAACCCCGCGATGATCCTCGGCGATGGTATCCTCGGCCAGATGATGGAGCCCGTTGAGCTATCGGAGATGCTCGACGTACAGCTGCCCCCGAAGGAATGGGCCACAACGGGCCGTAGCGGGGGGAGGAGACACGTGGTGAGCTCCTTGTATCTGGACTCTTCGGAGCTTGAGAAGCTTAATAAGAGGCTGCAGGATAAGTATCTAGAGATTATGAGGACGGAGCAGCGGTGGGAATCCCTCGACGTCGAGGGGGCCGAGGTCGTGCTGGTGGCCTACGGTACCACAGCCCGGGTTGTCAAGAGCGCCATGAACCTGGCTCGGGAGGAGGGAATCAGGGTCGGCCTCATTAGGCCCATCACCCTGTGGCCCTTCCCCACCAAGGCCTTCGAGTCACTAGAAGATGTCGGGCGCTTCCTGGTGGTCGAGATGAGCAGCGGTCAGATGGTGGAGGACGTCCGCCTGGTGGTGAACGGCCGCTGGCCGGTGAGCTTTTACGGGAGAACCGGTGGAGTGGTACCCGACCCGAAGGATATTCTGGCCAGGATACGGGAGCTGGCCCGAGGAGGCGGAACACGGTGAAACAGGTGTTTAAGCGCCCCCAGGCACTCAGTGATACCGTGATGCACTACTGTCCGGGATGCACCCATGGTATTGTCCACAGGCTGGTGGCGGAGGCCATAGATGAGCTGGGAATTCTCGATCGCACCATAGGTGTGGCCTCGGTTGGCTGTTCGGTGCTGGCCTACGAGTACTTCGAGTGTGATTTCCAGGAGGCCGCCCACGGCAGGGCCCCCGCCGTGGCGACGGGCATAAAGCGGGTCCTCCCGGACAGGGTGGTGTTCACCTACCAGGGTGACGGCGACCTGGCGAGCATCGGGACCGCCGAGATCATACACGCAGCTACGCGCGGTGAGAAGATCACGGTGATCTTCATAAACAACGCCATCTACGGAATGACAGGCGGGCAAATGGCCCCCACGACCCTTCTCGGCCAGAAGACTACCACGACGCCGAGGGGGCGGTTAGCTGAATACCACGGTCAGCCGATTAGGATATGCGAGATGATCAAGGAGCTCGACGGGGCGGCATACGTGACCCGCGTCGCGTCGAACAGCCCCCGCAACATCGCTGTGGCCAAGAGGGCCATCCGGAAGGCCTTCCAGGTGCAGCTTCTGGGGCTGGGCCTGTCTCTGGTGGAGGTCCTGTCCACTTGCCCCACGAACTGGGGGCTCACCCCTGTAGAGTCGATGAAGTGGCTCGAGGAGAAGATGATGCCGCACTATCCCTTAGGCGAGTTCAAGAGCCCTGGGGAGGTGAAGTAGATGCTTCACGAGATCCTTATCGCCGGGTTCGGCGGCCAGGGGGTTATGTCCATGGGGATGCTCCTCGCTTACGCTGGCATGACCGAGGGGCTCAAGACCTCGTGGATGCCGTCTTACGGCCCTGAGATGCGGGGAGGTACTGCCAACTGCTCGGTCGTCATCGCGTCGGATGCTATCGGATCCCCGCTGGTTACCGAGCCGTCGGGACTGGTGGTCATGAACCTCCCCTCCTTGGAGAAGTTCGAGCGCAAGGTGAAACCCGGGGGACTCATGGTCATTAATAGCTCGCTGGTGAAGAAGAAGGCCTCCAGGGACGACATAGAGGTGCTGTACGTGCCCGCAAACGACATCGCCGATGAACTAGGAAATCCCCGCGTGGCCAACATGGTCGCCCTCGGTGCCTTTGTGGCTAAGCTCAGGCCGGTCAAGCTGGATTCGGTAAAGGCCTCGCTCAAGAAGGTACTGCCGGAGCGACGGCATGACTTGATTCCACTGAACGAGAGGGCGCTCGACAGGGGCGCCGGATTAGTGGATTAGTTTTCGCGTGTTGGAGGGGTTGACGATGGAGGAGAAGGCGGCTCAGAAGGTGAGCGTGACCGAGATCGAGTCTTTGCTGTGCCAGCTTCCGGGGATTCTCTCGACCAGGGTTGTGGTTAACGATTGGGGAGCGGTAGAGGAGGTTCACGTCCTGGCCACGACCGAGAGGACGGCAAAGCAGGTCGTGAGAGACGTGGAGAGCTCTCTCGCAGCTAAGTGGGGGCTCAACATTGACCACAAGAAGATAAGCGTGGCCCAGGTCGAGGAGAAGAAGGACGAGCCGAGACCCACTCGCCTGAAGCTGGTGGGAATGCAGGTCCGGACCGACACCGGCAACGTTCGACTGCGAGTGCAGGTGTCCCTCGAAGATAGTGAAGGCAACGCCTATGCCGGCGAGGCCCAGGGGCCCAACAGCCAGACCGCATCGATGCGGGCTGCGGCTGATGCTGTTGTACAGGCGTTAACGAAGGCCGCCGGGCCGGGTGCAGGTTTCGTCCTCGAAGACGTGGCGCTGATCTCTATGCGGGACTATAAGGTCGTCGTCGCGATGGTTACGCTGCTCGACTCGCGCGGCAACGAACAGGTATTGACGGGGTCATGCATTGCCGACGTGGATTTAGTGGAGGCAGCGGCGAGGGCGACCTTGGATGCTACCAACAGGCGCCTACAGAAGCTTATGCAAAACCGGCGAGATGGGTAATGAGGGAGGAAGAGGCCGCGCACGGGTGATGGGGTGATTTAAGAAGTGCGCGGCCTGATGGTGAGCGGTAACAAGCTTTGAAACGGGAACGGTACGGGTTGCCCGTGAGGTCAGCCTTCGCAACCGCGATATTTCTTCACTATCCTGGGTACCGTTGTCTGTTGGCCATAGCTGGCCACAAGATTTGCCGGAGCAATAGTGAGAGTAGACGGCTGAACAGTATCTAGCCCATGTTGAAGTAGTTAACCGTTCGGGTGGATGTCTATCGATTTGGATGCGAAGTCCGGGATTCATCCACACAGGTGTCCTTTCCCGTCGCTAAGGATGATGCCGCGAAGGCTAGCACGTATTCCTCCAGAATATCTACGCACCTACGGTGTAAGTACGGCATTCACAGCAGGGGAGCGTTGTCGATTGGTATCCGCCTGTGGTTTCCAGACAGCTGGTCCCAGCGAAGCCTCCTTATCGACAGCATCAGTTCGGTGATGCTTCCTTCCATTGTGAAATTATCTCAGCTAAGAACCGCCTCACAGGTCCGCGCTGTATTTTATGGTGAGCAAACTGGTTGGTGTAGCTGCGAAGACAACCGTAGCAGCTTTCATCCTCACCGCAACCGCATCTGCCGTCAACACGGTCATGAGCCGCTTTGAGTGAGGCGAAAATGACATATTCCTCTTCCAAGCAGGCAACCAGCCCGGCGCCACCCGGCACATTATCGTATAACACAATCGGCAGAACCCGTCCGCTTCCATGAGCCACTGTAGTGTTTAGGTCAGCGGGGGGCACCTCTAACACCTCTGCTGCGCCCCCTACTAACGCGTAAGCTAGCGAATACGTAAACCAGAGCGGGTCTACATCCTCAGCAGGTCCATTGAGAAACTGAATTCTTAGCACATCTGTAATGAATTCGTGGCCTAGGGTAAGTTGTGCCAATGTTCCAGAGCAGTGTCTGCCCTGGGGCGTTTCATGGGGTTGTTTCCTTTCGCTAAATCCGGCACCACAGCTCTGGCAGATGAAGAAACCCTGACCCCTGCGACCTTCGCAAATGACTCCCATTTTGCCTGGGCATGCCTTGCTGACCCTCAGGAGAGGAGTCCTCTCTGGGATCTCAACGGTCGACTGTTCTTTACCGGAGAACCCTATGAAAAACGGGCGGGTGCCGAACAGCCTCACCGGTCGGCCCTTGGGCTCTCTTGGCTTGGCAACTGATGTTACGAATCCAAACCTGGGGATCACATACTGCCGCGTTGCGGTCATCTTACCACAGCACCTATCTACAGGTGGCTCGTCACCGGGGTTCCACGTATCGAAGCGATTGTGGTCAGTGCACCTTCTGTAAAATCGACGTTCCCATGCGCGCTCAGCCACTATCTTCAAGCCATAAGAAGTGAGCAACTTCTTGTTCGCGACTAATTGGCTGCCAGGTGCAAATTCTGCTATGGCGATATTGAGATCCCTCTGCAGTTGTACGGATTGCGTATCGTGACTGTTGCTCTGTGTATCGAGTTCTACCACATCGACAGGGAACCCGTATTTTGGAATCACCGCCTTGCGGGACAGGTAAGAGAGGATGTCCTCCTCGGCAATCGTTTTCGCTCTCCTTCTCGCCCACTCGGCCATTTTGTACTTTCCCTTGTCGCGGCACTCTCGTTCCAGCTTTTTTACGCTGCAATAATCGCTGGTTAGCTCCGCCTCGGCCTGAGCAAACCTGCTTTCCTCACCACCGGAGTATTGGAGAGAGATGTAGTCGATCCACTCTCCCCTCAATAGACCGAGTTTTTCGTGCATGTTGACAGGGATTATCTCCACCAGCGAGCGTTCGATCTCAGCTTGATTTTGCCTCAGGAATGCCCGAAAATCGGCTACAGCCGATGGGTTCTCCAAGTCCCCAAAGAAGAGCTCTACGTTTCCAAATCGATCTGGGTATGCTCGGAAGAACTTTGAGATAGCCACCGCCGTGATATGTCGGAGCAAAATCTTCTCGTTTTGGAGCCTTAGCACTGGCGGTTTAGTAAGACCACGTAGCATACGCGAGGGCTCGGTGAAGTGGTAGAGGTCGTGGGGTGAGCGACGACAATAGGTAATGGCGATGCCTGGGCTTCCTGGACGTCGACCTGCCCGTCCGACGCGCTGGACATAGTTAAAGGTCTCAGGCGGAACGTTGCGCAAAAAAACTGTGTCAAGGTCTCCAAGGTCAACCCCTAACTCAAAAGTTGTGGAGCAGCTCAGAACATGAATTCGACCTTCCTTGAACTCTGCCTGGAACTCACGGGCCTTCTCGCGGGCTAATTGAGCCGTATGCTCTTCAACCCGCAAGCGGCCCGGTAAGTCGGTTTCGTAAAGGTAACGGTAATGATTCGGTTCGAGGTCGACTACAGCCACCTCTTTTAGCTTTCCTGGGCAACCGATTCTGGCACAGAGGCCGCCTAGAGGAACTGCCTGGAGGCGTCCGCACGTGTCGCATTGAAAGACTCGGTCGTTCTTCTTCAACGCCTGAAACCTCCACCAGGCAGAATTTAGTCTTCGAGCATCGCCTGCTTTGAGCAGAAGACGGCTCGCCTCAAAAGGAGCGTGGTGGTCATAACGGTCAAAGGCCTCCCATATCTGCCGAAGAGTCTGGATGGCCAGGTGTTCGGCCTCATCCTCTGATAAACCCTTTTGAACCAGCAGCCTTTTCAAGAATTTGGCTCTAACACCTTGGGGTCCATCCCAGCTGCGGACCCCGCTCTGGGTTCTCGGCCGGCCAACTCGAACTCGGGTCTGTGGCTTTTGCAATTGTAGGTCGGACCAGGAAACCGAGGCAAGGGGTTCACTGTGCTGAAGCTCAATCGCCCCTTGGTTTCTCATGGAGTCTATCAGGAAATACAGCAGGTCCATAGCTTCGGCTTCTGTTAAATTCCACGGTTCTTCAAGCAGCAAATCTGGAACGCGAAACCACTCGGGCCAGCTTATGGTCCAGCGCCCCAGACCTACTCCCTCAAGGGATAGCCTTTTCTCATCGGTTAAGAATTCGCGGCATACAGCTATCCATGCTTGGCGCCGCACGCTCAAGTCTGATGCCTGTGGATCAGAAATGCCCCTGGACTGTATTTGATTCTTGAGTTCTTCAACAAGGTCGCTCAGGGACAGGCCTTCTTGAGAATACTGCCTCAGCCTACGGGCAGATTCTAGGATTAGGTTTCGGTACAGAATGTCCTGATAGGAACGGTCCAGGTACCAGGCGAAAAAGGCAGCGTCTAGCCGTCCATCGGCAAAGGCCAGGACCTTCTTTCTTCTCTGTGGCAAAAGTTGGTATAGAGCCGTGGCGATAACGGCGTGGGGTCCATCACTGCCGTGTACTACTTCTCTAACGGGGTCATGTCCACGGTAACCGCACACGGCGCAGCGCGGAATTTGGTCTTCCCGCTCCCTGGCTGCATCTTGTTTTTCTAATCGCAGCACTGTCTCGTGGTCGCAACTTGGCTGCAGTCCCTCGCGCCAAAGAGCCTTACATTGGAGGCATCTAGCTAGCCCCCTAATCCGGTT
>DFND01000028.1:12274-12400 GCA_002375895.1 Firmicutes bacterium UBA3576 | reverse complement strand
GGGGGAATCGATGCGGAAGGTAACGAATAATTCTCAACAACCCAGCCGCTCCGAAGCGTAGCCGGTTGCCAGCGTCGCTTCGCTCCGACCAACTGGTCGCGACTTTCCGGATTCAGTGGTCGGAAT
>DFND01000028.1:0-11898 GCA_002375895.1 Firmicutes bacterium UBA3576 | reverse complement strand
GAACTTTCCGGAATCACTGGTCGAATTGGCCGGAATGCGCAACCTGAACGCGCTCTTTGTGTTTGTGACCCAGCTATAGGCGATTGAAACCCCTTCCGCGCGTTGTGCTTCTCCAAGTGTGCCAAAGTTTGTGACCCAGCTATAGGGGATTGAAACAGGATCTGGTCGAAGCCCTCCGGCGTGGTGATCATCTGTTTGTGACCCAGCTATAGGGGATTGAAACTTGCCCCGCCTTATCCGGGCAGCGGTGCCCCGGTATGTTACACCTACCCATTGAGGGTACACGCAAGCGCCCGTATTGCATTGACAGGTCTGGCGTGGTAGAATGTAGTACGTAATGCAAAGGAGGTGAACCACGGCAGTGGCTAACATAAAATCCGCGATCAAGCGCGCCCGCCAGGCCAAGGTACGGACCCTGCGCAATAGGATCCGTAAGACCCGCATCAAGACCGCTGTTAAGAAGTTCGAGGCGGCGCTTGAGGCAAAGGATATCGAGGCAGCCAGGGAGGCTCTGCGGCAGGCCATGAAGGCCGTGGACGTCGCAGCGGCCAAAGGGGCAATTCACAAGAACGCGGCGGACCGGCGGAAGTCCAGGTTGAGCAAGAAGCTGTCCAAACTGATTGCCGAACAGGCCGCCCAGGGTGCGGCTGAGTAAGAAGGTCCATGGCCCCCTCTGAGAGGGGGTTTACGTTTTAGGGGGCAATTACATGCACATCAGGCCGATCAGAAAGGAAGATGCTCCATACCTGAACAGCATAAGGCTATTACCTGGCGTAAGGGAGGGGACCCTGGCCCTTCCGTCAGAGAGGCTCGAGTCCACCCAGAAATGGCTGGATAATATGAGCGCTGACGAGCACCACTTCGTGGCCGAAATAGATGGGGAAGTAGTCGGTGTAGCGGGGATTACCCTGGGGAAAGGGCGCATGCGACACGTAGCCAAGCTCGGCATCATGGTTCATGACGACCACTGGGGGAAGGGCATCGGTAGCGCCCTTATGGAAGCCCTAGTCGACCTCTGCGATCGCTGGCTTAACGTCGTCAGGATAGAGCTTATCGTCAATGCCGATAACGAAAGGGCAATAAACCTCTATCGCAAGTTCGGCTTCGTGGAGGAAGGGCGGCAGGCAAAAGCCGTCTTTAAGAACGGAGAGTATGCCGACCTCATTATGATGGCCAGGGTTCGCTAGGACCGTCCCGTACAAAGCTGGATCACCAACTTCTCCAGGATTATCCGCTCCGGCATAGCGCTCGTCTTCAGAGCTAAGTCGGCATCAAGCAGGCAGGGGTAAGCACCCTCCAGTTCGGTGATTTTGAAATTACGTGTCTGCGCGCAGATTTTCCGGGCCTCATAGGGATGGAGCTTAAGGCGTTTCTGGACGTCGGCGACCGAGAAGCCCTCCTGAAGGAGCGTACAGGCCCTCAGCAACAGCCTGACCTGCCTGACCAACATATGTAGGATTCTCAGTGCAGGCTCCTTTCCATCAAGTATCCTACCGAGGGCCGAGAGGGCCGTCACGACGTCTCTCTCGCCCACGGCGTCGAGCAAGGCGAATACCTGGGGTACGGCTGAGGCAGCGGCCAGTCGTTTGACTACGTCGACGTCTATGATTCCATCTCCTACGTACGTCGCCATCTTATCGATCTCGTTGACCAGCGCGTAAAGGTTCTCGCCCACGGACCTGGTCAATAGCCAGGCCGCGTCGTCCTCGATCACGACACCGACTTTTCGCGCCCGTCGTTTGACCCAGGAGGCCAGCTCCCTCCCCTTAGGCGTGTTGCAGGCGATAACCTCCCCCACCTCGCCAACTTTCTTGATCACCCTGCTCCTTCGATCGACCTTCTCGCTGGTCACGATAATGCAGCTGGAGGGACTCGGCTCATCAAGGTATGATAGCAGCTGGTCTGCGACCCTGTCATCTGAGAACCAGTTGACGTCCCTGACGATGATGAGCCGGAAGGAGGCGAAGAAGGGGGATGTCTTGGCCGAGCTCAAGACCTCAACAACGTTGGTCTCTCTTCCGTCCAAGAACTGGTAATCCAAGCTCGCAGCCCCCGTATCGCCTTCCAGATACCTTATCAGGGCGGCGGTGAACTCCTCTTTGAAAAACACCTCCGGCCCGTGAAGGACGTAGACCGGATTGACCTTTCCCGTGTCCTTGATCCTACGTAACGCAGCAACGTGCTCGAACAAGGGGATCCCTCCGAGAAAGTAACTTCACCGCCGGGGGCACCTTTCCTGCCCTAGCGGTTCCTCGGGCCGGAGATTAACGGGCCTCGAGCTTCTCAACAATTCCTCCCAGCATTGTCCTGACCACGAGGCCATCCCGAGAGGGCCTTACTCTAATCGCTCCGTGCCTATCGGTACGGTACAGCGGTATTCCCTCGATTCTACGCAAGAACAGGTCCGCCGGCAGGCCGTGCTTATTGTCCTCGCCCACCGAGATCACCACCACGGCCGGCTCCACGGCCCTCAGAAAATCCACACGCGCTGAATTGGCACTGCCGTGATGAGGCGCTTTAAGGACATCTGCGTCCAGGGCCGCTGCGTGTGTGAGCAGGGCCTTCTCTCCCTCGCCCTCTATATCCCCAGTAAACAGCACCGACATACCGCCCATGTCCAGCCTCACTACCAGCGACCTGTCGTTCTCGCTCGCAGGTAGGGAGCCCACCGGCCCGAGGACGGTTAAGACCACCCTCAGTTCCAGCTGCAACACGTGACCGGGACGCGGCCTTATCACTGTATGGCCGGGCAAGTCGGCCGTCCCCCCCACCCATATCTCCCGAGCCGGGATCTTCTTAAGCACTTCTATTACTCCGGCGGCGTGGTCGTCGTGTGTGTGGGTGACGATCACGAGGTCGAGAACCCGAACGCCGCGGTGCAGTAGATAGGGAAGGACGACGGACTCTCCCGCTCTCTCGGTACCCCCGTCGATGAGGACGTACTTTCCACCGGGGGTCTCGATGACCGCGGCGTCCCCCTGCCCAACGTCCAGGAAGATAACCCCGGGGTCGGGCGGGGGATACAACACCACGCCCCAGACGACCAGAGACGCGGCCAGGAGCAGCACCAGCCTTGTGCGCAGAAGACCGGGCCAGAGGAGGGGCACGAGGAGGGTGTAGTACGCGAGGATCGTGAGGGGATTTGGAGTTCCCACAATTAGGCTGGAGAGGGGGAGGGAGGTGAAGACCTCAGCCAGGAACTCGCTGAGCCGGCAGAGGATGCCCGTGAAGGCGTTGGCCACCTTCAAGAGCGGCGAGAGGTATACTACGGAGCCCACCACCGCCGTCGCCAACCCGACCAGGACGACCACCCCCATCAGGGGCACGATGACCAGGTTGGCCACGGGCGAGACGAGGCTCAGCATGTGGTAGTAGTAGGCGTTGAGGGGAAGGACGGCCAGGCCAGCGGCGAGCGTCACGGCCAGGGCGCCGCCGAGCCTACCCCTTCCCACCCACCGCGTTACGGGGTCATACAGCAGCAGGATCCCCGCCGTGGCGGCAAAGGAGTACTGAAAGGAGGCCTCGAAGAGCAGGGCCGGCCTCAAGAGGAGCAGCAACAGGCCCGAGGCGGCCAGGAAGCTCAGTCCGTCGGTCTGTCTGCCCGCGGCCCTGCCCGCGATGGCCAGGACCGTCATCAGGGAGGCCCTCACCACTGAGGGCCTGAGACCGGTCACGAAGGCGTAGACGGCCAGGACCGCGATGAGGACAGGAAGGGCCCGCCTCTCCCCTCCGGTGAGAAGGGATACCGCCAGCACCACGTAACCGACGTGGAGGCCGGAGACCGCGAGGATGTGGTTGACCCCCGCGCGGGCGAACACGTCCTCTGTGTGCTCGTCCAGAAGGCCTCTGTCCCCCATGACCACCCCGAGCACGATGTCCGGCCTCTCCAGGGCCCCCCCCGTGGAGAGCGCCCTCCTGACCCTGTCCCTGATGAGCTCTCGGAGAGCTATGGGAGACCAGGGAACGCCCCTCTCGAGGATCTCCGGCGCGCCTCGGGCGTCGAGGACGTTGGCGATGCCTTGCCGGAGGAGGTAGGCCCTGTAATCGAACTGGCCTGGATTCGTAGCCCCCCGCGGGATCTCCATCATGCCCTCCACCGCCACCTTGTCCCCTGGTCGGGCTCCTGCTTTGCCGAAGACCCTGATCAGACCAAGGTCGGTCTTGAGGTCATAAGACGCCCACCTGTCCTCCTCATCCTCCTTTACCTCTTGCACAACGCCCTCCAGTCGCGTCCATCCCTCTGGGAGGGGGGTCGGTAGGGTGAGCTCATAGCGGACCGAGCCCAAGGCCATGCAGAGGATGAGCAGAAGGAACATCCGGCGGCTCTTGAGGAAAAGCGATAGGAGGGCTAAGGCGAGGTAAAGGGGAAGAACAACTCCCAGCTCCAGGAAGGTCGCTGCGATAACGCCGAGGGAGTAGGAGAGAAAGGCGGATATGAGGCACCCTTGCATGTGAATCGCCCCCGCAGGTTTAGTAGGACTGTACTTCGACGCACCTGCGGGGGCATCCTGCCTATATTTACCATGTCAGTAAGGGCCCGCGTCAGCCTTCGCTGTGCTCATCTCCCGTGTACTCGGCCCGGACCCTGGTCCCGAGGCCGCCCCTCAGGGCGAAATCGCACTCTACCTCCATCCATCGGGGGCGGCATGCCGCCACCAGGTCGTCGAGGATTCGGTTCACGGCGTGCTCCTGGAGGATCCCGACGTTCCTGTAGGACAGGAGGTAGTATTTCAGGGATTTCAGCTCGATCAGGCTCTCCGCCGGTGTGTATCTTATGCTAAGCCTGCCGAAATCGGGCAGGCCCGTCCACGGGCACACGGCGGTGAACTCATCGGTGTAATACTCCACCACGCACTCCCGTCCGGGGTACTCGTAGGGGAGCACCTCGAGCACCTGCGCGTCAATAGCCTCCACCGTATCCACGTCAAACCGCCTATCGGACATCCTCTACCCTCCTCATTACCCATCTCATCACGGGGACACCTCCTACCACCAGTATGAGCTCGGAGATGAGAACACTCCCCAAGGTCGGCAGAAAGGGTAGGCCGGCGGCCGCGAAGAGCATAACGGCTACGGCCAGGCTAATCCACGCCGCGAAGAAGGCCGCGCCCACGTAGGGGTTCAACCGGGTTCCCAGGAGCCACGCCCCGTAACCCCCCACCAGGTTCATCGCCGGCATCCACAGCAGCTCCCAGGGGCCGCCGAAGGGGCTCATCAGGTTGGCCACGCCCACTCCGATGGCCATCGCCCATATCAAGTGCGGCCTGAAAATAACCGCCGATTTCAAGACCTCCGCCACCCGGAACTGAACCGCGGCGAAGGATATCGGCGCAAACAACAGCACCAAGGCCGCGTATGTCGCCGCCACCACCCCAACCTCCGCGATCTTCCTCAGTCTCTCCCTCTCCATTACATCTCCCCCTTGTTTTGATAACCGGGGTTGCTGCGACCCGGTCCGCCGAAGCGGTCAGGTATATTATACCCTATGGGGAAAGGGGTGGTCAGGCCCCGGAGTGGGACCCATAGGTGGGACGGGAACTGGGAAGAGACATCCAGAGAAGATCCCGCTTCATCCACGACCAACGCTTGTGAGCTTAGAGAGGAGGGTTCATCCGCGTACGCCTGGCAGGGCAAGAATTCTCGAGATCCCGTGGGCGTCAGGGCTGGCGAAGAAGTTAAGTCAGAGCTGTCTCATACCGGCTCCGGGGTTTGCACGTACCACCTCGACCCCTCCTGTCCGCTGGTCTCCGTGGTGGGTGACCAGAAGGAGCCCCTTTCGAAGGGTCACCGTCGCCCGGGCGCCCGTGAGGTGGTTGCTCACCCCCAGGGTAACGCCCCAGGGAAGGCTGCCGTTGTTCAGGGGGTAGGCCAGGCCCTGGGTAGATATGCCGGAGGCGGTGTCGCGTAATGGTATCAGGGACACCTTGTCCCCCGACTTACCGCAGACCCTCGCCTCGAGGCCGGGTACGAGGATGACGGCGCTGTTACGAGCGTCTACCACCCTTAATCTGACGCCGCGGTCCTCGACCACCCGCGCTGCCAGCAAAAGGGTGGCCAGCGTCTGGTCGAGCCTGTCGCCAGTAACCCCCAGCAGCACGATCTCGTCGTAACCCTGCTCTGCGAGGAGATCCAGGGCCAGGTGCGTGTCCGTCTTGTCCTTATCAACCGGGTAGCGACGTATCCTCGTGCCACGGGCCCGGTATTCAGCTACCGCTTCATCGGGGAGAGAGTCGAAATCGCCCAGCAGATAATGGGGGACAATGCCTGCACGTCGGAGATGTAGGGCCCCGCCGTCTACGGCTGCCACCAGGTCTCCGGGTCTCAGCTGGAAGCCGATGTCCCCGGGCCACTCCCCGTTGGCAACTACAATCGCGCGCACTGTCATCCCCCCTGGCCACCTTCTTCGGCGCTCCCGAAGCCCTTCCTCCCCGGACCGGAATTAAACCCCGGCGGCGGGGAAAGAATTAGCCCTGAGAGGAGGGCTCAGGTGAAGGTAAGCCGGCGTATTGTCATCATGATCAGCCTCGTGGTCGTCATCGCCGCGGCCGTCGCCGGCGGCCTCAGGTTCCTGTCACCTCGTGATGGCTCCCCGGCCCCCGAGAGCGAGCCGGACCCGTGGGAGAGGGCCACGGGGTATTATACCCTGTTCGACGAGGACGGGGAGGTGCTCCTCGAGACGGGGCTCGAGATCACGGTGGGCGATGAGTACATAGCCCCCGACAACCACCACTACCGGGTGGTGAAGGTATCGGGGGATAGGGCCTACGCACGCCTCTTGGGGGTTCTGGACTTAAGCTCCTACCTCGGGCCCGACTGGCCCGCGCCGCCGCTGTCGGAGAAGTTCGCCGAGGCCACCCTCGAGGCCCTGCCCATCGGCTCCAGGAAGAAGCTCCTGTTGGTCTACCACACCCACTCCGCCGAATCCTATATCCCCACCTCGGGGAAGAGGAACATAGCCGAGGGGGGAGGCATCCTAAAGGTGGGCGAGGCCTTCGTGGACGAGCTACGTAAGGCCGGCTTCGAGGTCATCCACGACAAGACCAACCACGGCGCCGCCGACGCCGCCTCCTACATGCGCTCCCGGAGGATCGTGTTCGGCTACCTCAAGACCCGTGCCCCCTGGGCCCTGTTCGACCTCCATCGGGACTCGAGCCCGCCCGGCACTTACAGGGCCACAGCGGGCGGCAAGACCATCGCCAGGGTCCTCATCGTCGTGGGACGCCAGAACCCCAACATGAGGGCCAATCTCAGCCTGGCCAAGCGGATCAAGGCCGTGAGCGACCAGCACTACCCGGACCTGGTCCGCGGCATCTACTTCGCCCGCGGCACCTATAACCAAGACCTCGACCCGGCGGCCCTCCTCTTCGAGATGGGCACGCAGACTCAACCCCGTGAGGAGGCCGAGCGAGGGGCGCGGCTCTGGGCGCGGATGATCGCCTTCGCCCTCGGGGTGGGCGGGCCCTAACGAACCTCCACCAGCTCCCTGAGCTTCTCCACCATCGCCGGGCCGATCCCGCTGACCTCGCTGAGCTCGTCAACGCTGGCGAAGGGCCCCATCCTCATCCGGTAGTCCACTATCCTCTGGGCGAGGGCAGGACCTATACCCGGTAGGGCCTGAAGCTCTTCCACCGAGGCTGAGTTCAGGTCCAGCCGAGCTCCCTCCGGCCCTTCCCCGCGGGCGGGCACCAAGACCTGCTGTCCATCGGCCAGGACAGCCGCCAGGTTCAGCCTCTCCAGGGCGGCGTCCTCGAGGGCCCCACCGGCCATCTCCACAGCATCTGCCACCCTCGAGCCCTCCGGCAGGTAGTACACCCCCGGCCTCGCCACCTGGCCCACCACGTGCACCGCCACCCTGGCCTCCTGTTGGGTCTCCGCGCCCTCCTCGACCGGCTGAGGGCCCAAGCCCCGCCACAGGAGAAAGAGCACTCCGGTCAACAGCGACACCACGATTATCCCGAGGATCAGCCTCTCCTGTTTGGAGTACACGCACACCGCCCCCTCTGCCAGATTTTGGTATATCTTCGCTGAGGGGGCGGTTTATTCCTCCTTAACCTGAAGGGCGGGTGGGCTAAACTGTCATTTCACCACCAGGTTGACCAGCTTGTCCGGGACGACCACGGTCTTCACGATCTCTTTACCGGCGATGAAGGACTGGACCCTGTCGCTGGCCAGGGCCCGGGCCGCCAGGTCATCGCGAGTGGCCCCGGCCGGGACCTGGATGTGGTCCCTCACCTTGCCGTTTACCTGGACGACCACCTCGACCACATCGGCTATGATGGCCTCGGGGTCGTACTTCGGCCAGGCTTGGGTGTGGACGCTGCCCTCCTTGCCCATGCGGTGCCAGAGCTCCTCTGTGAGGTGAGGGGCGAAGGGCGCCAGGAGCAGGACCAAGGTCTCCAGGGCCTCCTCCGTGACCCTCTCGGCCCTGTACAGGGTGTTCACCAGCTCCATGATGGCGCTGATGGCCGTATTGAAGTTAAACCTCTCCTCGATATCCTCGGTGACCTTCTTGATGGCCAAGTGCAGGGCCCGCCGCACCTCCGGGTCAGGCTCACCGCTGCCCACGGGGCCGCGAAGTACCAGTCGCCAGACCCGGTTCAAGAAGCGGTGCGCACCCTCCACGCCGGCATCGCTCCATTCCAAGTCCTTCTCCGGCGGAGAGGCGAAGAGGATGAACAGCCTCGCCGTGTCAGCCCCGTACTTCTCCACGATCTCGTCGGGAGCGACGATGTTGCCGCGGGACTTGGACATCGCCGAGCCGTCCTTGAGCACCATCCCCTGGGTCAGCAGCCGCTTGAAGGGCTCCCTCTCCTTCACCAGGCCGGCGTCGTTGAGGACCTTCATGAAGAACCTGGAGTACAGGAGATGCAGGACGGCATGCTCTATACCGCCGATGTACTGGTCCACCGGCATCCAGTAGTTGGCGCTGGCCACGGAGAGGGGCCCGTCCTCGTAACCGGGGGAGGTGTACCTCAGGTAGTACCAGGAGGAGCACACGAAGGTGTCCATCGTGTCCGTCTCCCGGCGGGCTGCCCGGCCGCATTGGGGACAGGTTGTGTTGACGAACTCCTCAACCCCCTCCAGCACCGACGGCCCGGTCCCGGTGAAGACCACCTTCTCGGGCAGGGTTACGGGCAGGTCCTCCTCGGGCACGGGCACGGTCCCGCACTGGTCGCAATAGATGATGGGGATGGGCGCGCCCCAGTACCTCTGACGGGAGATCAACCAGTCGCGTAGCCTGTAGTTTATCCGCCTCTTGCCTATGCCCTTCTCCTCCATGTAGTCGGCGACGGCCCTCAAGGCCTCCTTCCCGGCCAGCCCGTCGAAGGGCCCTGAGTTCACCATGGGGCCGTAGGAGGTATAAGCTTCGGAGGGATCCGCAGGGGCCGAGCCGTCGGGGCGACGAATGACCGTCCGCACCTCGAGGCCGTACTTCTGGGCGAACTCGAAGTCGCGCTCGTCGTGGGCCGGCACCCCCATGACCGCCCCCGTGCCGTATTCCATCAATACGTAGTTGGCTATCCATAGGGGGACGCGCTGGGAGTTCATCGGGTTTATCGCGTAGGCACCGATGAACATGCCCTCCTTCTCCAAGGCTGTCGTCCTGTCAAGCTCGGACAGGGCCGAGGCCTTGGCGGCGAACTCCCGCGCCTCCCTCTCGTACTCCGTGCCCGCGGTGAGCTTCTCCACCAGCGGGTGCTCGGGGGCCAGCACCAGGTAGGTGACGCCGTAGACGGTGTCCTGCCTGGTGGTGAAGACGGGGATCTTGTCGCCCGTCTTCTCCGCGATGAACTCTATCTCCACCCCCTCGGACCTGCCTATCCAGTTCCTCTGCATGGTCTTGACCCGCTCGGGCCAACCCTCCAGGAGCTCTAGGTCCTCGAGGAGGCGATCGGCGTATTCCGTTATCTTGAAGAACCACTGGGAGAGGCGCCTCTTCTCCACGGGGGTCTTACAGCGCCAGCATACGCCACCCTCGACCTGCTCGTTGGCCAGGACGGTGGCGCAGGAGGGACACCAGTTCACGGCCCCCTCGCCCTTGTACGCCAGCCCGCGTTTGTACAACAGCAGGAACAGCCACTGGGTCCACTTGTAGTAGTCGGGAGAGCAGGTGGCCACCTCCCTGGTCCAGTCGTAGTCCATGCCCAGCCGCTTGAGCTGCCGCCTCATATTCTCTATATTCGACCACGTCCAGGTGGCCGGATGGGTCTTTCTCTGAATGGCCGCGTTCTCCGCCGGCATGCCGAAGGCATCCCACCCCATGGGGTGAAGGACGTTATATCCCTGCATCTTCTTGAACCGAGCCAGGACATCGCCGATGGAGTAGTTGCGGACGTGGCCCATGTGGAGATTTCCCGAGGGATAGGGGAACATCTCGAGGCAGTAGAACTTCTTCCTCTCCACGTCCTCGTGCACCCTGTAGGCCTGCGTGCGTTCCCATTCCCTCTGCCATTTCTCCTCTACGGCTTTGAAGTCGTACCTCTCCTCCATCCTTATCCCCCTTAAAAAAATTCTCGCCCCCTTCAGGGACGAGACGGTAGTTCCCGCGGTACCACCCTGCTTGATAAAGAAATTGTGGAGCCGATGGGATTCGAACCCACGACCTCATGAATGCCATTCATGCGCTCTCCCAACTGAGCTACGGCCCCACGAATCTTATCCGCTCGTTCTCTTAACGCGAGACACGGCCCGAGCTACTGGGCTTCACCCGGACGGCTCCGAGGCGAGTTCGGATCTCGGCCCCGCCGTCTTCCACCCGCCGACGGCTCTCTCATGGGGGCGGCGACCCTACTACTCCTCTTCACGGCCTTTCGCTGTCTTTGCTGGCGTAGGTAATTATAAGACAAGGCTTACTAAAAGTCAAGTAAGGTTACGCTCGTTCCAACTCTATTTCCGGTGCGTCCCGCCACAGCCTCTCAAGCCCGTAGAACTCGCGCTGCTCCTGCAGGAAAAGGTGAACGACCGCTCCGCCGTAATCCAGCACCACCCAACCGCCGCCGAGCCCCTCCTGATGCAGGGGCACGACTCCCCGGTCCTTCAGACGGGCCTTGACCTTCTCCACGACGGCCTTCAGTTGAACCCTGTTATCTGTGCTGCAGATAACGAAGAAGTCCGTGACCACCGTCTTATGGCTTACGTCCAGAACTATAACATCCCGGGCCTTGAGGTCGCCTGCGGCCTCAGCCGCAGTCAGGGCTATCTCCCTGGCTTCCAAGCCCCCTAACACCCCCTATCTACTCCGCTGAGTAATCGTTCCCCACTATCACCGTCACGTCCACGGACGAGCCCTCCACCACCTCATCGTACACCTCGGTCGCGTCGCCGAGCAGCCGCGCCACGGATTGGGCCACCCTCTTGGCCTTGTCTTCCTCCCCGTTGCGGTTGATGACCTGGGTGGTAGCATAACCTTCTCCCGTCACCGTACCTATATTGACCACGTTATACCCTTGCCTCATGAGGGCGTCGGCCATCTTGCTGGCCAGCCCGGGCGTATCGCTCCCGTTGAGAACCTCCACCCGGATCGACGCGTTCCGCTCGAAATCTATGCCCCAGAGCACCTCGTCGACCAGACGGCGCAGGGCGCTCTCGTCGGGGATCCAATAGCTGACGTAACCCGTATCCTCTTTGATCCACTTCGCCTCCCCGGGGACCATGGCCATGGCGATGTTCTCCCGGGAGACGCTCATGCCGAGACGGGCGTACCTCACCATCTCCCCCGCCGACATGTTGGTATCCACGTACCTCGCCAGCTGGCCGGCGATGGCAGGCAGCTTCAGTATCGTGCTGGCCTGGAAGACCTCATCCATCAAGGCCTGGAGGAATTTCTGTTGGTGCTCCACCCTGCCGATGTCGCCGTTCCGGTACCCCCGGTACCGGACGTACAGGAGGGCCTGCTCG
>DFND01000065.1:41891-56192 GCA_002375895.1 Firmicutes bacterium UBA3576 | reverse complement strand
GCCTGGCAGCTCATCTACGACCGGCTCAAGGGGCTCGATAGGCTGGAGCTGATGTACGCTTACACACCGCCCAAGGACTGGTCCCGGGCGCGAGACGGAGGCCCGCGGAAGGTCGTGAAGGAGGAGGCGCGGATATGAAGAGCGGCAGCAAGCTGGAGAGGGTTCTCGCGGGGGGGCACTTCGCGGTCACGGCCGAGGTGGGCCCGCCGAAGAGCGCGTCCAGCAAGGGCATCGTCAAGCACACCGAGCACATGAAGGACCACGTCGACGCCGTCAACCTGACCGATAACCAGACGGCCATCGTCAGGCTGTCCAGCGTGGCCGCGGCCGTACACGTCATGCGGGCCGGCGCCGAGCCCGTGATGCAGATGACCTGCCGCGACCGGAACCGCATCGCCATCCAGAGCGACATCCTGGGTGCGGCCAGCCTGGGCGTCAGGAACATCCTGTGCCTCACCGGCGACCACCAGAGCTTCGGCAACCACCCCACGGCCAAGAACGTCTTCGACCTGGACTCCATCCAGCTCATCCGGGCGGTCAAGGACATGCGGGACGAGAAGAAGTTCATCTGCGGCGAGGAGATGAGGGTCGCGCCCCGGATGTTCATCGGGGCCGCCGCCAACCCCTTCGGCGATCCCTTTGAGTACCGGGTCATGAGGTTGGCCAAGAAGGTGGAGGCCGGGGCCGACTTCATCCAGACCCAGGCCATCTTCGACGTCGAGCGGTTCGCCAAGTGGATGGAGGCCGTGCGGGATATGGGCCTGCACGAGAGGGTATACATCATGGGCGGGGTCATCCCGGTGAAATCCTACGGCGCCATGAGGTACATGAGCACCGTCCCCGGCATGCGGATACCGAAGCAGCTGCTGGACAGGATGAAGGCGGCCGAGGATCCCAAGGAGGAAGGGGTCAAGATCTGCGTGGAGATCATAGAGCAGCTCCGGCAGATCGAGGGAGTCAAGGGCGTGCACATCATGGCCGTGTACTGGGAGGAGATAGTCCCGACCATCGTGGAGAGGGCCGGGCTGTATCCCCGTCCCGAGGTCGACGACGCTGTCGGCTAGGCGCTGGACCTCTAGGCTTGGGGAGGTGAGTCAGGTGGCGCGCGAGGTATCCGTGGACGAGGTGGCCCGTACGGTGGCGCGTCTGTGCCAGGAGGCCAACTACGACCTGGGAGGAGACGTCAGGGAGAGGCTCCGCCAGGCCCTGGAGACCGAGGAGAGCCCCGCGGGGAGGGAGATCCTGGAGCTGCTGATGCAGAACGCCGACCTGGCGGCGGCCGAGCGGGTGCCCATGTGTCAGGATACGGGACTGGCCGTGGTGTTCCTGGACATCGGCCAGGAGGTGTCCCTGGTGGGCGGCGACCTCACCGAGGCGGTCAACGAGGGCGTGAGGCGGGGGTACCGTGAGGGTTATCTCCGGAAATCGATGGTCGAACACCCCCTCAGGAGGAAGAACACCGGCGACAACACTCCCGCGGTGCTCCACACCCGCATAGTCCCCGGGGACAGGGTCAGGATCACGGTGGCCCCCAAGGGCGGCGGCAGCGAGAACATGAGCGCGCTGGCCATGTTGAAGCCCGCCGACGGCGAGGAGGGTGTGATCGACTTCGTGGTGGGCCAGGTGGAGAGGGCCGGCCCCAACCCCTGCCCGCCGGTGGTCGTTGGCGTCGGGATCGGCGGCAACTTCGAGATGGCGGCGCTTCTGGCCAAACGCGCCCTGCTGCGCCCGCTGGGGCAGTACTCCGAGGACCCGGATAACGCGCGGCTGGAGAGGGAGATCCTCCGCAGGGCCAACAACCTGGGGATCGGCCCCCAGGGCTTCGGCGGCCGGACGACGGCCTTGTGGGTGAGCGTGGAGACCCACCCGGCACACATAGTCTCCCTGCCGGTTGCGGTGAACCTGAACTGCCATGCGGCCAGGCACAAGGAGGCTGTCATCTAACGATTGGGGGTTCGAGCCGTGGCGGAGATAAGTCTGACCACACCTCTTAGCGAGGAAGGGGTCCGCGAGTTGAGGGCGGGAGACCGCGTCCTCCTGAGCGGGTACATATACACCGCGAGGGATGCGGCCCACAAGCGCCTGGTGGAGCTGCTCGAGGCGGGGGAGGACCTGCCGATAGAGCTCGAGGGGCAGGTGATCTACTACGTCGGCCCCACCCCGCCCAAGCCGGGGCAGGTTATAGGGTCGGCCGGGCCCACCACGAGCCTTCGCATGGACCCCTACACCCCGCCCCTCCTCGAGAGGGGCCTCCGGGCGATGATAGGGAAGGGTTCCCGCACGCCGGCCGTCAAGGAGGCCATGCGGGAGTACGGCGCCGTCTACTTCGCGGCGATAGGCGGGGCCGGGGCCCTGATAGCGAAGTGCATCAAGGAGGCCCGGGTGGTGGCCTACGAGGACCTGGGCCCGGAGGCCATCAGGAGGCTGCGGGTTGAGAACTTCCCCCTCATAGTGGTTAACGATACTCAAGGCAACGACCTGTACGAGGAGGGCGCGCGGAGGTACCGGATAGAAGATTGAGGAGGTGTCGGTCTTGCCGGAAAGAGTTACCGATCCCTCCGTTTTGCGGAGGAGCCGGGACACGTGGCCCGGCAACTACAAGGTGGGGATGTGGGCGTGGGTTCTGCACCGGATCACCGGCCTGGGCCTGGTTCTTTACATTTTCCTGCACATCCTGGTGATCTCGACCGGCCTGGCGGGGCCGGCCAGCTTCGACGAGATGCTGCACAGGCTCCACAGCCCCGTCTTCCTGGTGATGGACTCAGTGGTACTGGCGGGGGCCCTGTATCATTCCTTGAACGGCATACGCCTGCTCCTCTTCGACCTGGGGATCGGGGTCAGGCGGCAGAGGGAGATGTTCTGGGCCGTGATGGTGGTCGCCGTGGCGCTGTTCCTGGTGGCCGTCGCTAAGGTGGCGCCTCTGCTGTGAGAAATACGAGTCTGGGAGGATATCGTAGATGAACAGGGGAAGGATTTGGGCCTGGTTTCTGCAGAGGGTGACCGGAGCGGGCCTCTTCCTGGTCCTCGGCATTCATCTCTGGACGGTCCATTATTCCCGGGGGGGCGAGGCCATAGTCTTCTCTGAGGTCAGCGCTCGTCTCAAGACCCTGACTTTCCAGGTGGTGGACTACGCACTGCTCGCCTTCGTCCTCTATCATGGGTTAAACGGCGTGAGGAACGTCGTCCTGGATTACAACATCACGCCGGGGCAGGAGAGGGTCCTTAACTGGGCACTGACAATCATCGGCATGATTTTCTTCGTGTACGGGGCGTACGCCCTGACGCCCTTCATAGCCGGCTAGGGGAGGTGGGGACGTGAAACATCACCAGGTTATAATCGTCGGGGGGGGCCTGGCGGGCCTCAGGGCCGCGCTCGAGGCGGTGGACGAGCTCGACGTCGCCGTCCTATCTCAGGTCCACCCGGTGAGGTCGCACTCCATAGCGGCCCAGGGCGGGATCAACGCCGCCCTCGCCAACGTCAGCGATGAGGACTCCTGGGAGCGGCACGCCTTCGACACCATCAAGGGCAGTGACTACCTGGCCGACCAGCCCGCCGCCGAGATCCTGGCGCGGGAGGCCATCGATAGGGTTTACGAATCCGAGCACTGGGGGTGTCCCTATAGCCGCCTGGAGAACGGCAAGATAGCCCAACGGCCCTTCGGCGGCGGGGGCTTCCCCAGGACCTGCTACGCCTCGGATCGGACCGGCCACGCTCTCCTGCACACCATGTATGAGCGGTCGGTATTGAAGAAGGTTAAGGTATACGAGGAGAGGATGGTCATAGAGCTGGTGGTGGAGGACGGGACCTGTCACGGCGTCGTCGCCCTGAACCTGGTCACCGGGGAGCTCGAGGCCTATCTGGCCGACGCGGTGATCTTCACCACCGGCGGCGCGGGGAGGATATACTCCAAGTCCACCAACGCCATAATCAACACCGGCAGCGGCATGGCGGTGGCCTACAGGGCCGGGGTGCCGCTGAAGGACATGGAGTTCATCCAGTTCCACCCGACCTCGCTCTACGGCACCAACATCCTGATGACGGAGGGGGCCCGCGGCGAGGGCGGTTACCTCATTAACAGCGAGGGCGAGAGGTTCATGGAGAAGTACGCGCCGAGCGCCATGGAGCTCGCCCCCCGCGACATAGTGGCCCGGGCCATCCAGACCGAGATAAAGGAGGGCCGGGGCTTCGAGGGAGAGTACGTCCACCTCGACCTCAGGCATCTCGGCGCGGAGAAGATCATGGAGAGGCTCCCGGGCATCAGGGAGATCGCCCTGGACTTCGCCGGCATCGACCCCATAACCGCCCCCATACCCATCCAGCCGGCGCAGCATTACACCATGGGCGGCATAGATTGCGACGTGGACGGCGTCACGGTGGTGAAGGGCTTCTTCACCGCCGGCGAGTGCGCCTGCGTGAGCGCCCACGGCGCCAACCGCCTGGGCGGGAACTCCATCCTGGAGACCATCGTCTACGGCAAGCGGGCCGGTGAGGCCGCCCTCAAGTACGTGAAGGGCAGGGAGAGCGGCCCCTCGCGCCGCGCCGTGGAGGAGGCCCTGGAGAGATGCACGGAGCTCGTGGAGGGCCTGAGGACGGCCGACGGCAGTGAGGATCCGGCGGCCATCCGTGAGGAGATGACGAAGGTCATGTTCGACAAAGTGGGGATCTTCCGCGACGCCGAGAACCTCAAGGCCGCCATCGAGACGCTGGTGGAGCTTAAGGAGAGGTATCGGAACCTGAGGCTCTCCTACAGGGGCAAGAGGTATAACCTCGACCTGGCGCGGGCCTGGGAGCTCGGCGGCATGCTGGAGGTGGCCGAGGTCATCGCCCGGGGCGCCCTGCTGCGGGAGGAGAGCCGGGGGTCGCACGCCAGGACGGACTTTACCGAGAGGGACGACGAGAACTGGCTCAAACACACCCTGGCCTACCGCACAGACGACGGTCCCAGGTTCGACTTCAAGGAAGTTATCATCACCAAGTACCAGCCTCAGGCGAGGAGGTATTAGGCCGTGGACGAGTTCACCCTCAGGATCTTCCGTTTCGACCCCGAGGACGGCCAGGAGCCTCGCTTCGACGCCTACAGGGTCCCCTATCGAGACGGGATGACCGTCCTCGAGGCCCTCTTTGAGGTCCTGGACCATCAGGACGGCTCCATCGCCTTCAGGTTCTCCTGTCGCGGCGCCGTCTGCGGGGCCTGTGCCATGTTCATCAACGGTTCCCACCGCCTGGCCTGCCAGACCCAGGTGAAGAGCCTGGGGCCAGAGGTCACGGTGAGCCCGCTGCCGCACCTGCCGGTGATCCGGGACCTGATCGTGGATATGGAGCCCTTCTGGCGCAAGTACGAGGAGATCAAGCCCTACCTCATCGCCAACTCCGAGCCGCCCGAGAAGGAGCGGCCCCAGGACCCGGAGGACAGGAAGAAGATCGACGAGATGATCAACTGCATCCTCTGCGGGGCCTGTTACTCCTCCTGCCCGATGGTCTGGACCGGTGAGGACTACCTGGGGCCTGCGGCCCTCCTGAAGGCCTACCGGTTCGTGGCCGATTCGCGGGACGACGCGTCAGAGGAGCGCCTGGCCGTGGTATCTACGGAGAAAGGGGTATGGCGGTGTCACACCGTGTTCAACTGCGCCGAGGTATGCCCGAGGTCTATTAACATAACCTGGTCCCTGCAGCAGCTCAAGAAGCTGGCCGTGAGGAAGGCCCTGTTCTGAGGGGGCCAGAAGGAGGTTCATTCATGTCTCTCAGGGAGACGGCGCTGAAGTTTCACAGGGATTTCCGCGGCAAGCTAGAGGTGGCCAGCAAGGTCCCCGTGACGGGCCGAGAGGAGCTCAGCTTGGCCTACACCCCAGGCGTCGCGGAGCCCTGCAAGGAGATCCAGCGGGACCCCGACCTGGCCTATGAGTACACCGTCAAGGGAAACCTGGTGGCCGTGGTCACCGACGGCACGGCCGTGCTGGGCCTCGGGGACATCGGCGCGGCAGCGGCCATGCCGGTCATGGAGGGCAAGGCCGTCCTCTTTAAGTCCTTCGCCGGGGTGGACGCCTTTCCCATCTGCGTAAACGCCAAGGACGTGGAGGAGATCGTCGCCATCGTCAAGGCCCTGGAGCCCACCTTCGGGGGCGTGAACCTGGAGGACATCGCGGCTCCCAGGTGCTTCGAGATCGAGAGGCGCCTGAAGGCCGAGACCAGCATCCCCATTTTCCACGACGATCAACACGGCACGGCGGTGGTGGTCGCGGCGGCCCTCATCAACGCCCTGAAGGTGGTGGAGAAGAGGGTCGAGGACGTCACGGTGGTCGTGAACGGCGCCGGCGCCGCCGGTATCGCCACCACCAAGTTGCTCCTGGACATGGGCGTCGCCGACGTGATCCTCTGCGACCGCAGGGGCGCCATCTACCGGGGACGGCCGGAGGGGATGAACCCCGGCAAGGAGGAGATGGCCGAGATCACCAACAACAGGGGCGTCAAGGGCGACCTGGCCGAGGCCATGAAGGGCGCCGACGTCTTCGTCGGCCTCTCGGGATCCGGCCTCGTGAGCGGGGACATGGTCCGGTCGATGGCCGAGCGCGCTATAGTCTTCGCTATGGCCAACCCGGTGCCCGAGATCATGCCGGACGAGGCTCGGGAGGCGGGGGCGGCCGTCATCGGGACGGGCCGTTCCGACTTCCCGAACCAGATCAACAACGTCCTGGCCTTCCCGGGGATCCTCAGGGGCGCCCTGGACGTGAGGGCTACGGACATCAATGAGGCGATGAAGGTGGCGGCCGCGGAGGCCATTGCCTCCCTGGTATCCGAGGAGGAGCTCTCGCCCGGCTACATCATCCCGGAGGCCTTTGACAGGCGGGTGGCGCCGGCGGTGGCCGCCGGCGTGGCGAGGGCCGCCATGGAGACGGGCGTGGCCCGCCTGGAGGTAGATCCGGATCAGGTGGCCCGGCACACCGAACGACTGGTGGAGCAGGCCCTGAGGAGATAGGGCCGGAGGGATATGGGCGCTGGGGGAGGCCGGCCGGCCTCCCCCAGTCCTCCTGCGTGAGGGCGCCTTGTTATGGTAAGCGGCGGGCAGTTTCGGCGTGAGGGAGGTAGAGCGGAGCGTGAACACAAGACCGCTAATCATGACCCCCGGGCCCACGGCGATAGATGAGCGAGTTCGCAGGGCCCTGAGCAGGCCCATCACCAACCCCGATCTGGACCCGGCCTTCTTCGAGTTCTACAAACAGGTCTGTCGCAAGGTCGCGAGGATAGCTCACACCGATGAGACGGTGCTGATCATGGCGGGGGAGGGGATCCTCGGCCTCGAGGCCGCCGTGGCCAGCCTGGTGGAGCCCGGAGAGGAGGTCCTGTGCCTGGCCAACGGGGTTTTCGGCCACGGCTTCGCGGACTTCGTGGCCATGTACGGCGGGGTGCCGGTCAAGGTCGAGAGGGATTTCCGACAGCCCCTGACGGTAGAAGACCTCGAGGCGGTGCTAGCGGGCCATCCCAAGGTAAGGGTCGCGACCATGGTCCACTGCGAGACGCCCTCTGGGCTGCTGAACCCGGTCCAGGAGCTGTGTCCCTTCCTCAGCGAGAGGGGCATTATCACCATAGTGGACGCCGTCGCCTCCCTGGGCGGAGACGAGGTGCGGGCAGATGCGTGGAAGATCGACGTGTTGCTGGCGGGCAGTCAGAAGGCCCTGTCGGCGCCGCCTGGGCTGACCATGGTCTCCGTGAGCGAGCGAGCTTGGGAGAAGATCAAAGCGCGCAGGGAGCCCGTGCGCGGGTTTTACTTGAACCTCAACACGTGGCGGGAGGCGTGGTTGGAGGGCGGCTACTTCCCCTATACTCAACCCGTCTCGGACCTGTACGCCCTCGACGAAGCCTGCGACATCCTGCTCGAGGACCTGGAGGGCGCCCTGGCGAGGCACAGGGCCCTCGCTGCGGCGACCCGGCATGCTTTGACCTCGAATGGGCTAGAGCTGTACCCGGAGAGCCACTTCGCCAACACCGTCACGGCCTTCGTCATACCGCGGGGACTGGACGACGAGGAGTTCCGCGGGCACCTGTGGCGGAAGTACCGGGTGATGATCGCGGGCAGCTGGGGACGTCTGGCGGGACAGGTCTGGCGCATAGGCCACATGGGGTATAACGCCTCGAGGGCGAGGTTGGCGGAGACCTTCCTGGCCCTGGATGCGGCCTTCGGGGACTTCGGCAGGACGACGAAACTGGCGGAGCACTTCAGCAAAGAAGTCGGTCTGTCAGGTCCCTAGTTTCGGCCGGGACGGGCCATATTGTTGCCGGGCGAGCGCATGTGTTAGAATCTTTAGGGACACCAGACCGAAGAGAGGGGTTTAATCTTGAGGGGAAGAGTCGTTGCGGTATGTAAGAGCGAACACAAGGGGATGCGCAAGACCTCCGTCGGCTCCGCTGTCCTGAGAGAGGGGCACGGCCTCCTGGGCGACGCTCACGCGGGGAAATGGCACAGGCAGGTGAGCCTGCTGGCCATGGAGAGCATCCAGAAGATGCGGGACAAGGGCCTCGATGTGGGGCCGGGCGACTTCGCGGAGAACATCACCACCGAGGGCATACCCCTGGCCGATCTCCCCGTGGGGACCCATCTGCTGATAGGCGACCAAGTCCTGCTCGAGGTGACCCAGATCGGCAAGGAGTGCCACACGCGGTGCGCGATATATTTCCAGGCCGGAGACTGCGTGATGCCGCGCGAGGGGATCTTCTGCGCCGTGTTAAAGGGCGGCCGCATCGCCGAGGGGGACGAGATCGAGGTCATAGTGGAGGAGCGGGTGCCCGTTGAGAGCTGAGGGCGGCAAGGCCAGCTATGTCAAGGGGCTCTTCGACGCCATCGCTCCCACCTATGACCTCATGAACCTGATCATGACCGCCGGCATGCTGCGGCGCTGGCAGAGGGTCTTCGCCGCGGAGACGGGCCTTGAGCGCGGCGACCGGGCCCTTGACGTGTGCTGCGGGACCGGGGAGCTCGCCCTGATCATGGCCCTCCAGGTGGGGGAGGAGGGGGCCGTGGAGGGAGTCGACTTCTCGGAGCGCATGTTGGAGGTCGGTCGGCGCAAGGTGAGGGCACGGCGGCTGTCCAACGTCACCCTGCGGTTCGGTGACGCCCTGAACCTGCCCTATGCGGATGATTCCTTCGACTGCGCCGCCATCGGGTTCGCCCTCCGCAACGTGGCGGACATCGAGCGGTGCCTGGCCGAGATGGCCCGTGTGGTGAGGCCCGGGGGCAGGGTCATATCGCTGGAGATTTCCCGGCCCGAGAGCCCCTTGGTGCGCCTCCCCTTCCAGCTGTACTTCTACCATCTAGTGCCGCTCATGGGCCTGTTCACCAGGGGCGGCCGCCGCGGGCTCTCCCTCAAACCCTATGCCTACCTGCCGCGTTCCCTCACCCATTTCCCGGGAAAAGATGGCCTGGCCCAGATCTTCGAACAGGTGGGGCTCCGGGACGTGCACTATCACTCCCTCTCCGGGGGGGTGGTGGCCGTACACGTGGGGACGGTGCGCGGCTAGGGGCCGGGCGTGACCCCCGGTCGTGGAGAGGTTAAGGTTTCTTAAGTGAACGTTGTCACAGACTTAACCGTCATGGGGCAGGATGATACCGTCAGGTTCGCGAACCATCACCAGTGACTGAAGCCGTCCTGTGCGGCTTTTGACCTTGTTTCTATAGTATCCGTCATATAAAATATCAATAGTGCGATTGTTAGTAGGAGATGTTTTTCACATGCGCATCATCGTGGTGGGCTTAAATCACAGGACTGCACCCGTGGAGGTGAGGGAGAGGCTTTCCTTCACCCGTGACCGTATCGAGCCGGCCTACGAGGCCCTGCACGGGGGCCCGGTCCGTGAGTGCGTTATCCTGTCTACGTGCAACCGCACGGAGATATATGCGGTGGTCGAGAAGTATCATGCGGGCCTCGAGGCCGTGAAGTCCTTCCTGTCCTCCTTCCACGGGGTGGAGAGGGCGGCCTTTGAGGACCACCTCTACGTCCTCTCGGGCAGTGAGGCCGTAACCCACCTGGGCCGCGTTGCCTGCGGCCTCGACGCCATGATCCTGGGGGAGACCCAGATCCTGGGTCAGGTGAAGGACGCCTACATGGCCGCGGTTGACTGCGGCGCCGTGGGCAAGGTCCTGCACAATCTCTTCGAGCACAGCCTGAGGGTCGGCAAGAGGGCCCACAGCGAAACCGGGATCAGCCAGAACGCCGTGTCCGTCAGCTACGCGGCGGTGGAGCTGGCCAGGAAGGTCTTCAGCAGCCTCCAGGGCAGGAAGGCCATGATCATCGGGGCCGGGGAGATGAGCGAGCTCACGGCCCAACATCTCGTGCAGGCCGGGGTCGGCGAGGTCATAGTGGCCAACCGCACCTGGGAGAGGGCCAGCGAGCTCGCCGCGCGCTTTGACGGCAGGGCCGTGCCCTTCTCCGAGATCGTGGACTGGCTGTCCAGGGTGGACATAGTCATAAGCTCCACCGGTGCCCCCCACGTGATCATCAAGTATGATGCCATGCGCGAGGCCCTCCGGGCTCGGCGCTTCAGGCCCATCTTCCTCATCGACATCGCCGTCCCTCGCGACATCGACCCCGAGGTGCAGAGCCTGGACGGCGTGTACCTTTATGATATAGACGACCTGAAGTCGGTGGTCGCCGCCAACCTCAGGGAGCGACAGAGGGAGGCCGAGAAGGTGGAGGAGATCATCCGGGAGGAGACCGGGGTGTTCGAGGCCTGGTTGAACTCCCTCGAGGTGGTGCCCATCATCCGTTCCCTCCGGCAGAAGGCCGAGGACATCCGCAAGAGGGAGGTACAGCGGGCCTTCAACAAGCTGCCGGACCTCACCGAGAGGGAGAGGAAGGTGATCGAGGCCATGACCTCCCTGATCGTGAACAAGCTCCTCAACGACCCGTTGCTGAAGATCAAGGAGTTCGCCAACGGATCGCAGGGCCGGCTGTACATCGAGACGGTGAGCGAGCTGTTCAACCTGGGGGAGCGGGAGGACGAGTCCGACGTCGCGAAGGTAGAGGGTGGAGGCTAGCGCCATGGGTTACGAGTACGTCCTGTACGGAATAGCCATCCTCTTCTATGGGGCCGCGTCGGCCGCCCTCGTCGGATACGTGTACTTCAAGCGATGGGGGCAATGGGCCAGGGTGCTCACCTGGGCCGCGTGGTCGCTGCATACCGTCGCCCTGCTCCTACGCGTGGTGGAGACGGGCAGGCCACCGCTTCTCTATCTCTTCGAGACGGTGTCCTTCTTCACGTGGCTCGTGATGCTGAACTACCTGGTGTTGGAGCTGGTGCTCGGCCTGCAGGTGGTGGGGGTCTTCGTCGTCCCCGTAACCGCCCTGCTGCTCCTCACCGCGGGCACCTTGCCCAGGGGAGCGCTGGCGGCCGCCCCTTGGCTGCACGGGTCGTGGGTTATGGCCCACGTCTCGCTGGGCGTGCTCTCTTACGGCGGCTTCGCCCTGGCCTTCATCGCGGGGGTCATGTACCTCATCCAGGACTGGCAGCTGCGCCGGAAGGAGTTCCGGCCCATGTACTACCGCATGCCGCCCCTCGAGGTGCTGGACAGCATGGGTTACTACCTGATCCTGTTCGGGTTCCCCCTGCTGACCCTGGCCCTCCTTTCGGGGTCCCTGGGGGCCATACCGGTGTGGGGAGGGGCCTGGGGGACCGACCCCAAGGTGATCTGGTCCCTGTTCACGTGGGTGATATACGCCCTTTATCTCTACCTCCGCCTGGTCAGGGGCTGGGGCGGCAGGCGCGCGGCCGTGCTGGCGGTGGTCGGCTTCGGCGCCGTGCTGTTTAACTTCTTCGTGATCAACCTGTACATGACCGAACTACACAGGTACGTGAACCTTTGAGGTGTGACATGACTGCCTATTATCCCATTAATCTCAAGCTCGAGGACAGGCCCTGCGTGGTCATAGGCGGCGGCAACGTCGCGCTGCGAAAGGTGAGGAGCCTCCTCGCCTGCGGCGGGCGCGTGAAGGTGATCAGCCCGGAGCTGTGCCCGGGCCTGCGCTCTCTGGCCGGGGAGGGCGAGGTACAGTGGCTGCGGCGCGGCTACAGGGCCGGCGACCTAGAGGGCGCCTTTCTGGTTATCGCGGCCACTGATGACGAGGAGATGAACGCGCGGGTGGCCTCGGAGGCCAAGGAGCGGGGCGTCCTCCTCAACGTGGTGGACGACCCCGAGAGATGTGGCTTCATCGTGCCGGCGACGGTACAGCGGGGGGACCTGGTGATCACGGTCTCGACCTCGGGCAAGAGCCCCATGTTGGCCCGTAAGATCCGGGAGGAGTTGGAGCGCAGATTCGGCCCCGAGTACGGCCCGTACGTGGACTTCCTGGGCCGGGTGCGAGAGCTCGTCGTGCGGGACGTCCCGGCTGAGAGGCGGCCGGCCGTCTTCCGTGAGATAGTCTACGACCGCGACGACCTCTTCGGCCTGGTCGAGGCGGGCGACGAGGAACGGGCCCTGGCCGAGGTCCGTGAGCTGATAGATCGGGTGGTGTCAGTGGGGTGAAGAGAAAGCTGGTGGTCGGCACGCGGGGGAGCGAGCTGGCGCTCGTCCAGACCCGCTGGGTGATCGAGGGGCTCAGGGAGCGCTTCCCGGCCCTGGAGTTCGAGGAGAGGGTTATCAAGACGCGCGGGGACATGATCCTCGACGTCTCGTTGGACAAGGTGGGCGGCAAGGGCCTGTTCGTGAAGGAGATAGAGAAGGCCCTGCTCGAGGGCGAGATCGACCTCGCTGTGCACAGCATGAAGGACCTTCCCACCGAGCTGCCGGACGGGCTGGTCATCGGGGCGGTGTGCGAAAGAGAGGACCCGCGGGACGCCTTCGTCTCCGCTGACGGCAGGGGCTTTGCCGAGCTGAAGCCAGGCGCGCGCATCGGCACCAGCAGCCTGCGCCGCGGGGCGCAGCTCAAGCACGCCCGCCCGGATCTCGAGATCGTGCCCATCAGGGGCAACGTCGACACCCGCCTGGCCAAGGTGAGATCCGAGGGGCTGGCCGGGGCCGTCCTCGCCGTGGCGGGGCTGGAGCGCCTGGGCCGGGCCCACGAGATCACCGAGAGGTTGGACCTATCCCTGTGCTTGCCCGCGGTGGGCCAGGGCGCCATAGGGGTCGAGGTGAGGGAGGATGACGACCTCGTCCGAGAGGTCGTCGGAGCCCTCGACCACCGGGAGACCAGGTTGGCGGTCGCCGCCGAGCGGGCCTTTATGCGGCGGCTGGAGGGCGGCTGTCACGTCCCCGTCGCCGCGCTGGCGCGGGCGGAGGGTGAGGCCCTGGTGCTGGAGGGCCTGGTGGCCGCGGTGGACGGCAGCGCTGTGGTGAGGGGAGAGAAGCGCGCCGACCTGTCGCCGGATGGAGCGGCCCAGGTCGGCGTGGAGCTGGCGGAGGAATTGTTGGCCATGGGCGGCGAGATGATCCTGGCCAGGTTGGCCGCCGCGCCGGGCCGTAATGCAGATTGAAGCTGGAGTTGATGTCATGGATAGGAAGGGAAAGGTGTACCTGGTGGGAGCGGGCCCGGGCGACCCGGGGCTCATCACCCTGCGGGCGGTGGAGTGCATAGCCGAGGCCGACGTGGTGGTCTACGACCGCCTGGCCTCGCGACGTCTGCTCGGGTACGCCCGCGAGGACGCGGAGATGGTCTACGTCGGGAAGGCCCCCGACAGGCACACCCTGCGCCAGGAGGAGATCAACGCCCTGCTCGTGGACCGGGCCTCGCGGGGCCTGGTGGTGACGCGGCTCAAGGGGGGAGATCCCTTCCTCTTCGGCCGCGGCGGGGAGGAGGCCGAGGTGCTGCGCGAAGAGGGCATCCCCTTCGAGGTCGTGCCGGGGGTGACCTCGGCCATAGCCGTTCCGGCTTACGCGGGGATACCGCTGACTCACAGGGAGCACGCCTCGTCGGTGGCCCTCATCACCGGTCACGAGGACCCCACCAAGGCGGAGTCGGCCCTCAACTGGGCCCACCTGGCCCGTGGGGTCGACACCCTGGTCTTCCTGATGGGGATGAAGAACCTCCCCATGATCGTGGAGAGGTTGATCAGGCACGGCAGGGACCCCGGGACGCCGGTCGCGGTGATAGGTTACGGCACCTTGCCCGAACAGCGGACCGTGAGGGGGACCTTGTGGGACATAGTGCAGGCGGTCGAGGAGGCGGGGCTCCGGCCTCCGGCGGTTATCGTGGTCGGGGACGTCGTTACGCTGCGTGACCGCCTGAACTGGCGCGAGGAGATGCCCCTCTTCGGCCAGCGAGTGCTGGTCACCCGGTCGAGGGCCCAGGCCTCGGCCCTGAGCGCGAGGATAGAGG
>DFND01000065.1:570-41567 GCA_002375895.1 Firmicutes bacterium UBA3576 | reverse complement strand
TGAGCGCGAGGATAGAGGCCCTGGGAGGGGAGGCCTGGGAGTTCCCCGTCATCGCCATCGCGGAGCCCGAGGATTACGCGGCCCTCGATGGGGCCATTGAGGAGATCGGGAAGTATCAGTGGCTGGTGTTCACCAGCGCCAACGGCGTGGAGGCCTTCTTCGCCAGGCTGAGAAGCCGGGGAGTGGACATCAGGGCCCTGCAGGGCATAAAGGTGGCTGCCATCGGCGTGGCCACGGCGCGGGCAGTGGAGGAGAGGGGGCTGCTTGTGGAGCTGGTCCCGGAGGAGTTCCGGGCCGAGACCCTGGCAAGAGAGCTGCTGGCGAGGGCCGGTGTCGGTGAGCGCGTGCTCCTGGCCCGGGCGGACATAGCCAGGCCGGTGCTGGCGGAGATGCTCGCTGCGGGGGGGCTGGAGGTCGACGATGTGACCGTCTACAGGACGGTCCTCGACGGCAGCGGCCGCGAGGAGGTGCTGAAGCTCCTGCGGGAGGGCAGGATCCAGTTCATCACCTTCACCAGCTCCTCTACGGTCAAGAACTTCGTTAAGGCTCTGGGCGGGGTCGAGGGCTTGACGGCGGGGGAGGTCGCCGACCTGGTGGCCGCCTCTGGCGCTCAGGTAGCCTGTATAGGTCCCATCACCGCCGCCACCGCGCGGGAGATGGGCCTGTCGGTAAACATCGTGGCGGAGGAGTATACCATCGAGGGCCTGATAGGGGCGATCATGGGACGGTTACGGGGGACCCCGGAGGAGGAGATATCACAATGATCGGTTTTACGAAGCTCTTGTGCGGCACGGCCACGGTGTCCGAGGCGATGCGGCACGGCCGCAGCACCCGGAAGTTGCCGCCTCATCTGCTGCAGTTCTCGTCGGACGCCCGGCCGGTCGTCTTCTGGAACACCACTAATCGCTGCAACCTCAGGTGCAAGCACTGTTACATCAACGCCGAGGACGTGGAATACGAGGACGAGCTCAGCACTGAGGAGGCCAAGGCCTTCATCGAGGACCTGGGCCGGATGAAGGTGCCCGTCCTGATGTTCTCGGGCGGCGAGCCGCTGGTGAGACAGGATATGTTCGAGCTCGGACGGCACGCCGTCGAGGTCGGCCTCAGGCCCGTCATCTCCACCAACGGCACCCTCATCGACCGTGATGTGGCCCGCAAGATCAAGGAGACGGGCTTCCAGTACGTGGGGATCAGCCTGGACGGAGGCCCCGCCACCCACGACGAGTTCAGGGGCATCAAGGGCGCCTTTGAGCGGGCCATAGAGGGCATAAGGGCCTGCAACGAGGTCGGGGTCAAGGCCGGGGTCAGGCTCACGGTGAACAAGTACAACTACCGGGACCTGCCCGAGGTCCTCAGGATAGTCGAGGAGGAGAGGATCCCGCGGTTCTGCATGTACCACCTGGTGTACTCGGGCCGCGGCCGGGACATGGTGGATATGGACCTGTCGCCGGAGGAGAGGCGGGAAGTGATCGAGTGGCTCAGTGAGAAGACCTTCGACCTGCACCGGCGGGGCGTGGAGGTCGAGATCCTGACCACCGACAACCACGCCGACGGGGTGTACATCCTCAACTACATCAAGCGGCACCAGCCGGAGAGAGAGGCTGAGGTGCGCCAGCTGCTGGCCATGCACGGGGGCTGCTCGGCCGGCGTCAAGGCCGCCAACGTGGACCCGCAGGGCAACGTACATCCCTGTCAGTTCTGGCCCCACGTTACCCTCGGGAACGTCCGCGAGAGGCCCTTCTCGGAGATCTGGGCGGACACCTCCGAGTTCCAGTGCCAGCTGCGGACGAAGAGGGAGCACCTCAAGGGGCGCTGCGCCGAGTGCGCCTACAACGACCTGTGCGGCGGGTGTCGTATCAGGGCCGAGGTCGTCCACGGCGACGTCTGGGGCTCCGACCCGACCTGTTACCTGACCGATGAGGAGATCAAGGGGGCCGTGTGATATCCCACGACCGAGAGGTGATCGAGATGGCCTTTCCCACCCACAGGGGCCGGAGGACGAGGGAGACGGAGAGCCTGCGCAGGATGGTCCGGGAGGTCAGCCTGTCGCCGGATGACCTCATACTCCCGCTGTTCGTCGTGCCCGGTGAGGGCGTCAAGGAGGAGATAGCCGCCCTGCCGGGCGTCTACCACTGGTCGGTGGACCTGGTTCACGACCCGGTGCGGGAGGCGTGGAGCCTCGGGGTGCCGGCGGTGATAGTCTTCGGGCTGCCCGAGAGCAAGGACCCCAGGGGTTCTGAGGCCTACGCCCCGGACGGGACCGTGCAGCGGGCCGTGGCCGCCATCAAGGAGGCCTGCCCGGAGGTGGTGGTGATCACCGATGTCTGCCTCTGTCAGTACACCGACCACGGGCACTGCGGCGTGGTGGAGGGGGGCAGGATCTTAAACGACCCCTCTCTGGAGCTGCTGGCCCGCACGGCGTTGTCCCACGTTAAGGCCGGGGCCGACATGGTGGCCCCTTCGGACATGATGGACGGGAGGGTCGGGGCCATCCGCGAGCTCCTGGACGAGGCGGGGTACGCCCACGTCCCCATCATGTCCTATGCGGCGAAGTACGCGTCGGCCTTCTACGGGCCCTTCCGGGAGGCGGCCCACTCCGCGCCCCAGTTCGGCGACAGGAGGAGCTACCAGATGGACCCCGCCAACGCGCGGGAGGCCATGCGGGAGATACAGCTGGACGTGGAGGAGGGGGCGGACGTGGTCATGGTCAAGCCCGCCCTGCCCTACCTCGACATCATCCGCGCGGCGCGGGAACGCTTTGACCTGCCGCTGGCCGCTTACAACGTCAGCGGCGAGTACGCCATGATCAAGGCCGCCGCGCAGCGGGGCTGGTTGGACGAGCGGGCGGTGGCCCTGGAGGCGCTGCTGTCCATCAAGAGGGCCGGGGCGGACATGATCATCACCTACTTCGCCCTGGACGCGGCAAGGTGGTTGTAGGATGCCTAGAGATGTTCGGGAAAGACGTCTTCTTACCCTTCTCCAGCGGGACTTCCCCCTGTGCCAGAGGCCCTTCGCGGCCCTCGGAGAGGAGCTCGGGATGACCGAGGAGGAGGTCTTGGGCGACGTAAAGAGGATGATGCGGGACGGCATCATCCGGAGGCTCGGCGGCGTGTTCGACACCAGGGGGCTCGGGTTCTCGAGCACCCTCGTGGCCATGAAGGTCCCCCCGGCCAGGGTGGAGGAGGTGGCCGAGGTGGTGAACTCCTACGTGGGCGTAACCCATAATTATCTGCGGGCTCACGAGGTCAACCTCTGGTTTACCGTGATCGCGGAGGAGGAGGCACAGGTCAGGGAGATCATCGACGAGATCCGGGCCCGGACCGGCATCCGCGAGGTCTGGAACCTGCCCACCCTGCGCATGTTCAAGATCGGGACCAAGTTCGACCTCACCGGCGAGGACCTCACGCCAGAGGACGTGGGACTCGGGCCGACGACCTACGAGCGTGGAGGCAGGGTCCAGCTGACGCCGGTGGAGCGGGGCCTGATCCGCGAGCTGCAGGAGAACATGCCGCTCGTCCAGCGGCCCTTCAAGGAGATCGGGGAGCGGCTGGGCATCTCCGAGGACGAGGTGATGCAGCGCCTGCGTGGCTTCCTGCAGAAGCGCTACCTCAGAAGGCTCGGCGCCATCCTCTATCACCAGAACGCGGGCATCAAGCACAACGTGATGGGCGTGTGGAGGGTGCCCGAAGAGCGGGTGGAGGCGGCCGGTGAGCTGATGGCCAGCTACCCCCAGGTGAGCCACTGTTACGAGCGCCCCACCTTTCCGGGCTGGCCCTACAACCTCTACACCATGTTACACGGGCGGTCCGAGGAGGAGTACATGCGGGCGGTGCGAGACATCGCGCGGCGGCTCGACCTCGGGGAGGCGGACTACGCCCTCCTGAGAAGCGTGAGGGAGTTCAAGAAGACCAGCATGAAGTATGTAATGTAGGGGCCGCGATTATTCCAGAAGTTACATGCCGCGGGCCCCTTCCTTTTCCACGCCTCCTGGAAAGTACTAATTCCGGGAGGTGAATACAGTTATGCGAGACAGGATGATGCTGGGGATGACGGCGGGGCTACTGGCCAACGTCCCCAAGGTCATGGTGGGGCATGCGGCCAAGGCCCGGAGGCTAGCCTCGACCACTCACCGGGAGATCGCGGCGGGCATGTTCATGGACTCCACCATGGTCAACATGCCCGCGGGCATGATGTTGGGATGCGTGGTCGATTTCGCCCTGGCCAGCCTTTACGGCGTGCTGGCGGCCTTCGCCCTGGAGCGGGTGGGGAGGGACTACTGGCCCGTCAAGGGGGCCATGCTGGGCTACAGCCTTTGGACCTTCGGCATCGGGGTGATGTCGAGGCTAGGTGCCACCAAGGTGTATCCCCTGTCCCCGCAGACCAACTGGGTTCTTCTCGGCAACCACTTGCTGTGGGGGATGCTGACCGCGGGCCTCATCAGCCACCTGGGCGAGGACTTGTTCTCGGGCCGGCCGGAGAAGAGGCCGAACCTGCCGCGGCGCCTCCGCAGGCACGTCCGGAAGCGTTAGGGGGGTGATCCGGCCCTGGAGGAGCTTACGGTCAACACCACCCGGAGGGAGGAACTGGTTGACATCACCGAGGAGGTCAAATCCTATATCCGCGCACGGGGCCTCCGCGAGGGGCTCTGCCTTCTCTTCGTACCACACACCACCGCCGGCATCCTGATCAACGAGGGCGCCGACCCCACCGTGGCCCGCGACCTCCTGAGTCGCCTGGCCGACCTGGCTCCGCTGAGGGGCGACTACCTGCATGCGGAGGGGAACTCCGATGCCCACATCAAGGCCGCTCTGGTGGGAAACCAGCTCCTGCTCCCCGTGAGCGAGGGGAGGCTCCAGTTGGGCAGCTGGCAGTCCCTCTTCCTGGCCGAGTTCGACGGCCCACGGCGCCGCAGGGTATATATCCAACTCTGGGAAGGGATCCGGCCTCCGGAAATAGAATGAAAAGTAACACTATTCCCGGAGGAGGAGATGGCTATGATGCCGGCGGAGTCGGTTGGGCAGCAGGTCCTTTTCCTGAGGTCCCTGGTCCTCAACCAGGGCGAGCACATAGAGAGGGAGAAGGCGAGGCGCCGGACGCCGGTGGTGGGCTACCTTTGCTCCTACACCCCGGTGGAGCTCCTGCGGGCCGCGGGCACCTGGCCCGTGCGGCTTAACCCGGGGCCCCGCTCTATTGGCCACGCCGACGCCCATATCCAATCCTTCGCCTGTTCCTTCGCCAGGGGCGTGGTGGAGGCCCTCTTCGACGGTTCCCTCGATTACCTGGATGGCATCGTCTTCCCCTACACCTGTGATTCCCTCCGGGCCGCGGCGGAGATCTGGCAGGCAGAGCGCCCGGGCCTTTTTTTTCATTTCCTGAACCTGCCGCTGCGGATGGACGGACGGGCAGCGGCGGCCTTCCTGCGTGAGGAGTTCGAGCACTTAGGTCGGAGGCTGGCCGAGGCCTTCCGGGACCCCGCTCCGGCGCTGGCCGGTGAGCTGGGCCGGCAGAGGACTATGGACGGGATGTACCGAGCCCTGTGGGCGAGACGGGGCTCGAGCGCGTACTCCGCCGGCGATTTCCTGGCCCTGGCCTGGGCGCGGGAGAGCCTCCCCCTGGAGGAGGCCACCGCCCTGGTACAGAGGCTCCTGATGGAGGACGGGGGGGCATCCCATGGGGGAAGGCCGGTCCTCGTGGCGGGCGGGGCGGTGGAGGACCCGGCCGTGCTGGACGACCTGGAGCGCTGCGGCCTCCGGGTGGTGGCCGACGACCTGTGCACGGGGAGCAGGGCCTTCGCCTACCAGGCCACGACCTGTCCCGACCCCTGGGAGGCCCTGGTCAGGAAGTACCTCGACCGGGTTCACTGTCCGACTAAGCACCCGGCGGAGGGCCGGATCGAGCACCTCCTCCGCCAGGTGGAGGCCTCGGGCGCCACTGCGGTGATCTTCCTGCTTCAGAAGTACTGTGAGTCTCACGCCTTCGACTATCCTCACCTGGTCGACGTCCTGCGGCAGGCGGGGGTCCCGTGTATGATGGTAGAGATCGAGCAGGGGTCTACCTTCGGCGGCCAGACCGCCACGAGGGTTCAGGCCTTCCTGGAGACGGCAGGGGGTGAGGTGGTTTGAAGGTATCCCGTCTAAAGACTGGCCAGGACCTCAAGAGGCTGATTGCCGGCCATTACGCGAGCGCCTTTCGGGCGAGGTACTTGAGGCGGCCGGTGGCCTGGGTGACCAGCGGGGCCCCGGTGGAGCTCTTGCGCGCCATGGGCGTCCTCCCGGTCTACCCGGAGAACTACGGGGCCCTGTGCGGGGCCAGGAGGGTCGCGGTGGAGCTCTGCGAGGAGGCGGAGGCGGCGGGTTATAGGCGGGACCTCTGCTCCTACGCCAGGCTGAACATTGGCTCGATGCTATCGGGCCGAGGGCCCCTCCGCGGGAGGGGGCTTCCCAAGCCCGACCTCCTCATCGCGGTCAACAACATCTGCCACGTCGTCGTCAAATGGTGGGAGGTCACCGCCCGGCACCTCGGCTGTCCCTTGTACGTGCTGGACGTCCCCTTCGTGCCCAGCGGGCGGGAGGTGACGGCACACCAGCTGGCCTACGTGAGAGAGGGGCTTGAGGAGATGGTGGAGTTCGTAGCTCGCCACACCGGCAGGCGGCTGCGGGAAGGACGGCTGCGCCGGGTGCTCGCCCTGAGCACGGAGGCGACGCTGCTGTGGCGACGTATCCAGGACCGCCGGATGGCCGACCCGAGCCCCGCCAGCGCCCTTGATATGTTCACGAGCATGTTCCCCATGGTGACCCTGCGGGGCACGAGGGCGTGCGTCTCCTATCTGCAGCGATTGGACCAGGAGCTCGCCGAGAGGGTCGCGGCCGGGGCGGGGCCCGTACCGAAGGCCCGTTACCGGCTCCTGTGGGACAACATCGCCATCTGGTTCGCCTTCGGGTTGGTGAGGTACGTGCACCAGCGCGGCGGGGTCTTCGTGGCCGAGACCTATACCCACGCCTGGGGGGAGTACCTGTACGAGGCCGGCGACGGCCATCCCATGGAGGACCTGGCCAGGCAGTACTCGCGCATCCTCCTGAACGTGGGGCTCGAGGAGAGGTTCCGCCGCATGGCGGAGGCCATCCGGCGGTATCGGGTGGACGGCGTGGTCTTCCACTCCTGCCGGAGCTGTAAGACCTATTCCCTCGGGCAGCTGGTCTTGGCCAGGAGGGTCAGGGAGGAGCTCGGCCTGCCCACGGTGGTGATAGAGGCCGACATGGCCGACCCGAGGAACTACGCCGAGGGACCAACCAGGACCCGCCTGGACGCCTTCTTCGAGATCTTGGAGGGGAGGTTGGACAGTGTCAAAGGCCGTGGGAGTTGACATCGGTTCGGTGACCACCAAGGTCCTGGTGCTAGAGGGAGGGCGGGTTAGGGCCACCTTCGCCAGGCGGACGGGCAGCCCGCCGGGTGAGACCGCCGCTGTCATCCTGGCGCAGGCACTGGGGTCGACCGACGGCCTCCCCGTCGTGGTCACTGGCTACGGGCGGGTGAACGTCCCCTTCCCCGCCCGGGACGTCACCGAGATCACCTGTCACGCCCGGGGGGTGCATCACCTGTTCCCCGAGGCCAGCACGGTGATCGAGGTGGGTGGCCAGGACGCCAAGGTGATCCGGCTGGCCCGTGACGGCAGGGTGCTGGACTTCGCGATGAACGACAAGTGCGCCGCCGGAACGGGCAGGTTCCTGGAGGTGATGGCCGGGGCCCTGGAGGTCTCCCTGGAGGAGCTCGGCTCCCTCGCGGCAGAGGCCCAAGGAGCGGTGGAGATCAGCAATATGTGCACCGTGTTCGCCGAGTCCGAGGTGATCTCTCACCTGGCGCGGGGCGAGCCCAGGGACAGGGTGGCGGCCGGGGTGCACCTGGCCATCGCCAAGCGCCTCTCTGGCCTCGCCCGCCGGGTGGGCCTGGGAGAGGTGGTGGTCTTCACCGGCGGCGTGGCCCGCAACGTCGGGATGAGATGGGCCCTCGAGCAGGTGCTGGGCCGCGAGGTGCTGGTGCCGGAGGAGCCGTTGTACACCGGCGCGCTGGGCGCCGCCCTGCTCGCCGCGGAATTGGGAGTATAGACGGCCCCGTGGAGGCGGCGGATACAGGAGAAAGCGCCACCGGCAACGAAGTAGACATAAAGTCTATGACGGGAGGCGGTCGCCTTGCGGGGTCCGAACGTAGAGAGCGAGGTAGTAGAGTCCACACGGGCGGAGAAGGTGCTGGCCGTCGGACTGGTCCTGTTCCTGTTGATCGGCGGCTGGTGGGTGATGGAGCGTCTGGGGTCGATCCCGACGAGGCCGGACTACGCCTCCTTTCAGGCGACCTTCGATATCGAGAGACAGCGCTGGGAGCTCAGCCGCGCCGACCAGTCGCTGGAGGCGGCGCGGCAGATCTTGTCGGAGAAGGAACGGGCTCTGGCGGAGGCCCGGGCGGATTATGAGTTCAGGCGGGAGGAGTACCGCGTGGCGCTGGAGGAGGGCCGGGCCGACGCCGCCTTACAGGCCGCTTACGTGGCCGCCAGGGAGCGTCTAGAGCAGGCCGACCGGGAACATCAGGTGGCCGAGCGCGTCTTCGAGGAGCAGCAGAGGGAGGTGGAGGAGCTCAGGCGGGAGATGGAGGTGGCCGCGGCGGAGGCCAACCGGGCCTACGAGAGGGCTCTCAATGAATATGAGGTTAGGGTCTTCGCCCTGAGGATGGGTTACGCCCTGCCGACCTACGTCCTGCTGGTGGCCCTCTGGCTCAGGATGAGGGCCCGGCACAACAAGTACCTCCTGCTCTTCACCGCTCTCATGGCCTTCGGTTTCATCCAGCTGGTCTTTCTCTTGGGCAGTTTCACGCTGCGGGTGCTGCGGGACCTGGCCCAGATCATCATCTCGGTGGTGGGCGGCGGAGTAACCGCCGGCGCCTTCATCCTGGTGCGCCGTCACCTGTTGGATTTCGAACGCTTGGCGAGGTTACGAAGGCGAAGGTCGCAGTGCGTCTACTGCGGCTTCCCGCTGGGGACGGGTTCCACCTTCTGCCCCGACTGCGGTGAACGGGCCAGGGTCGACTGCCCCAGCTGCGGTGGGGATATCCCGCTGTTCTCCTCCTACTGCCCGCACTGTGGGGCCCGAGGGCCGGCTGGACGCGGATCCCAAGAGGAGGGCGGCGCCGGAGGGAGAAGATCATAACCGGGTGATCCCTATTGCGAAGACTGCTGATGGCCCTACTCCCCATCCTCCTCCTGGCCGCGGCCGGGTGCGGCCCCTCCTCGGAGCCCCTGACGGAGGAGCCGGCGGCCCCGGCCGTTGACGCAGGTGAGACGACGCCGGACCCCTTCGCTGAGGCCGTGAGCCGGCTGCTCACGAGGGCGCCGACGGGCCTCGAGGGGATGACCCCGGCCCTTGACGGCGAGGAGCTCTCCCTGGACCTCGAGCTGGCCCCGGGCCTTACCGCCCGGGACGTCCTCTTCCATGAGTACGGGTTCGTCAAGGAGGTAGTCGAGGCCTTCACCGCCCTGGAGGGGGTTGATTCCGTACGGTTCACCGTGGGGGGCGAGCCCCTGACGCTGGTGATGACCGGCGGCATCGACCTCTCCCGGCCCGTGCGCGAGGTTCCCGGCGGCGGCCGGGGCCCGGTTCCGGTGCTCATGTACCACCAGTTCGGGGACGTAGAGAGCCCCCTGGTGGTGGATCCCGGGGACCTGGTGGCTCAGCTAGATTACCTCTCCGCGGAGGGGTATCGTACCATAACCCTGCGCCACCTCCTCGAGCACTTCCTCTCGGGTGAGCCCCTTCCCCCGCGGCCCGTGGTCCTCACCTTCGACGACGGGTACAGGACCCTCTACGACCTCGTCTTCCCCCTTCTCAGAGAGCGTTCCATGGTCGCCACGGCCTTCCTCATCACCGGCAACGTGAGCGTCCGGGAGACGTCGGTCACCTGGGACATGGCCCGGGAGATGGCCGAGCTGGGCCTGGAGATCGGGGCCCACACCATCACCCACCCCGACCTCAGGACCCTGAGCGCGGCGGAGCTTGAGCGCCAGCTCAAGGGATCGCGCAGGGTGCTGGAGGAGCGGCTGGGGGTGGAGGTGCTCTTCTTCTCCTACCCGGCGGGGAGGTACGACGACCGCGTTCGGGAGGCGGTGGTGGACGCGGGCTACCTGGGGGCGGTGACGACTGCCTACGGCGTGGCCGCCGGCGAGGACGACCCCTTCCAGTGGCCGCGGGTGAGGATAAACCGGGGTGAGGGCCTGGACATTTTTCGGGCCAAGCTGCATACCAATGACTAGGACAACTAGGGGGGTCTATCGATGCGGAGGTTAGTTCCGGTACTGGTCCTGCTCATCCTGCTCTTGGCCGGCTGTGGGCCCGCTGCGCCCGAGCCCGAAGGCCCGCCGCCGTCGGAGGAGCCCGGGGAAACGGTCAGCGAGACCGAGGAGGTCCAGGAGACCGCCCCGCCCCCCGAGGCGGAGACCAGGCCCACCAGCCCCCTCACCGGTCTCCCCTACGACCCGGCCGAGGCCGGGAGCATCGTGGCGGTGATGGTGGACAACCACCGCGATGCCCGTCCCCAGTCGGGGCTCACGCGGGCGGACCTGGTCTACGAGGCCCTGACCGAGTTCAACATCACCCGCTTCCTGGCCCTGTATCACAGCCGGGCGGCCGACGTCATCGGGCCGGTCAGGAGCGCCCGCCCCTACTTCGTCCTCCTGGCGCGGGAGTGGAATGCGATATACGCTCATTGTCACGGCCTGCCCAAGGACCTGAAGCCCATAAAGGAATTGGGGGTCCTCGACGCCGACGAGCTGCTCGACCCCCGTGGGTTCTGGCGCGACGGGTCCCGGAGGGCTCCCCATAACCTCTATACCAGCACCCAGGGCCTGCGCGAGCGGATGAAGGTCGACACGGGGACGCCCAAGCCCTGGTGGGAGTTCACCGAATTCGCCGCGGAGCCGGTGAGGGCGCTCTCGGTGGAGTACGACGAGGATTACGTGGTCTCCTACAGGCTGGACGGCGATGGGTACCTGCGGTTCATGAACGGCCGTCCCCACGTGGACCGTGAGACGGGGACCCAGATCAAGGCGGCCAACGTCATAGTCCAGTTCGTCCCGCACGCGGTGGTCTACGAGGACGGGGGCAGGGAGCTCAGCCTGGTCGGGGAGGGCCGGGCTCTGTACCTGCTCGGGGGCCGCAGGGTGAGCGGTACCTGGGAGAAGAAGTCAGCCCTCGCTCCGACTTATTTCTTCGATGAGGAGGGGGAGCTGATACAGCTCGCCCCCGGACAGACGTGGATACAGATAGTTCCGCTGGACGCAGAGGTACAGTTCTTCGACTGATCGCGGGTACAGGCAGCAAGAGAACACCCAATGGAGGATGCAAGCTACGGGACGATGAGGGTAGTAGCGGAAGTTAGTCTTATAGGATTTGCGGCAGGCATGCTGGGCACGAGCCTCGGGGGGCTGCTGGCGGTGCTCTTGACCGGACCCGGCAGAAACTGGCTCGGCGCCCTGTTGGGGTTTTCGGCGGGGATAATGCTGGCCGTGATCGCCTTCGACCTCATGCCCGAGGCGCTGTCGGTCGGGGGACTGTGGGTCAGCGTGGCGGGGCTGGTGCTCGGCGCGGGCCTGATCGCCCTCATAGACCTGACGGTGCCCCATCGACACCTCTCGGGCTCGAGACGAGATTCAGTGCGGCTCCTGCGGTTGGGAGTGGTGATGGGCCTCGGTATTGCCCTGCACAACCTGCCCGAGGGGCTGGCCATCGGGGCGGGCTTCGTCCACGACAAAGCGCTCGGGCTGGCCCTCGCGGCCGCCATCGCCCTGCACAACCTGCCGGAGGGCATGGCCATGGGCCTTCCTCTGAGCATATCGGGGCGCCCTTGGAAGGTGGTGGTCGCCTCAACGGCCCTTACCGGGCTTCCCATGGGGGTCGGGGCGGCCCCGGGGGGCCGCCGTCGGCAACGTGTCCCCGAGCCTCCTGGCAGTGGCCCTGTCCTTCGCCGCCGGGGCCATGCTCTTCATAACCGCGGACGAGCTGATCCCCGACGCCCACGAGATGGGGGAGGGCCACACCGCCACGGCCGGGATAGTGGTCGGGATGATAGCCGGCATCGTCCTCCTCTCGGCCCTGGGCACATGACCTGGCCGGCTGGTGAGACCTGAGAGGATAAGCTCGAGGGCCCACGCCCCCGAGGGCGGTGGGCCCTCATGTTAACCGGATGCCCTGCCTCTAGGCTCCGAAGAGCTGCCTGCGCATCAAGCGGGGCGGCAGGGACCCACAGGCCAGGATGGCGTCGTGCATCTCCCGCAGCGATGCCCCCGGGTTACGACGCTTGTACTCCTCCACGATGGCGAGGATCTCCAACTTGCCCATCAGGTAGGATTGAGGTTGGGTCGGTGTGGCGGTGTAACGCCTGACCTCCGCCTTGGCGTTGGCGGGCTCGAGCTGACACCTGGTAACCAGGAAGTCCACGGCCTCCTCCTCGCTCATACCCTTGCAGTGCAGGCTTACGTCGATAATGATCCGTGCGGCACGCCACAGCTGGTCCGAGAGCCTGGCCAGGCGCTGGATGGGGGTGGAGATGTAGCCGGCCTGTTCCATCATCTCCTCGCAGTAAAAGGCCCAGCCCTCGATGAAGAGGGTGGAGAGCATCATGCCCAGCTTGCGGGCCGTGGTCCCGTGGCTGACCGAGCGCACCAGCTGCAGGTGGTGGCCGGGGTACCCTTCGTGGAGGGCGGTCACGGGCAGCTTGGCGTGATGGTGCCCTCTGAGCCTCTGTTCACGCTCCTCGGCCGGCGAGCTTGGGTCCACCGGCGTCACCAGGAAGAAGCCCCTAAGCTCCTCCTCGAAGATCCCGGGCGGCATGTAGGCGGCATAGGGGATCAAGGGGCGGAGGTATTCGGGGGTCTCGACGATGGTCAGCCTCTCCCCCTCGGGGATGGTGGCGATATCGTGGTCGATTACGAACTGACGCGTGGACTCCATGGCCCGGCGATAGGTGTCGAGCAACTCCTCGGCCTTGGGATGGTCGGCCTTGGCCTCCTCCAGGATCTGCGTCGTGGTCTTGGTGGGGTCGATCTCGTGGGCGAGCTCCTTCATCTGCGCCTCGGTCTCGCGGAACAGCCGCCAGCCCGTCTCCAGGAGCTCGTCGGCGTCATAGTCCACCATGTGGTCCTCGCGTAACAGCTCGTTGAACAGGTCCTCGCCCACGGCGAAGTCACCCCGGGCCGCGGGGAGCAGCTCCTCCTCGAGGTAGCGGGCGAACTCAACCAGGGTGGCCGCGGCCTCCTCGCCGGCCTCCCGCAGCCCTCCTGCCAGGTCAGGGACGTCCTTGGCGAGCCCGGGCAGCAGCCCCTGGAAGAGGCCAGGTCCCATCTGCGCCTGTTCCAGGGCCAGTGCGGCCCATGTCCTGGGCACGCGCTCGGGCTGCAGGTTGGCCCTGGCCTGTGCCAGCAGGCGCGGGATCTCCCGCACGCGGCCGAGGGCGCTGCGCAGCCGCTCCGGCAGGGGGGCGAACTCCTTCATGACCAATAGGAGGACGCCGCTCATGGCCTCGTCCAGGTAGAAGTTGGGGTTGGTCAAGTGCTGGGCGACCTTCTCATGGGAACGGATCAGGCTCTTGAGCAGCTGGGTGAACAGGACGAAGTCGATCTGGCCCTCCTCGCTGAAGCCCGAGGCGTCCACTCGCTCAAGCTCCGCCAGACGGGCCCTGAGCTCCGCGGTGAAAGACTCCATGGAGCTTGGGCTGTAATCGGCCAGCCTGTCGTCCCAGGTGTGTATCCCCATGTAGGTGGCGAACACCGGCTGCCGCTCCATTATCTCCAGTACCGACCTGTCCACGTAACGGCCAAACTCCGCCTCTTGCATCACAGTTCATCTCCTTCGTATTGGGGTTCTGGGCGGCTAGAGCTTTAATTTCGCCGTCCCTGGCGGGTATCCTCCCCTTCCCTCGGCCCGGGGGACGACGGGGAGGGATTGGGCCGCGGGGCGAAGAATGTAGAAGAGGCGTTCTGCTGGGAGGCTGGATGGACAACGATTGGGGAGGGAGCTGCTGTGGACCGGGACGAGAAGAGGGAGCGCAGAGAGGTATTCATGACGGTGTCCGGCGCCCCGATTAAGCGTAAATACGGGCCGGAGGACGTGGCGGACCTGGACTATCAGCGGGACCTCGGGGACCCCGGGTGTTACCCCTACACCCGCGGCATCCACGAGACCATGTACCGAGGACGGGTCTGGACCATGCGTCAGTTCGCCGGCTTCGGGACGGCGGAGCAGTCGAATGAGAGGTACAAGTACCTCCTGGAACAGGGGCAGACGGGCTTGAGCGTGGCCTTCGACATGCCCACCATCATGGGGTATGATTCCGACCACCCGCGCGCTGATGGAGAGGTGGGCAAGCTGGGGGTGGCCGTCGACTCCCTGGCGGACATGGAGATCCTCTTCGACGGCATCCCGCTGGATAAGGTCACCACCTCCATGACCATCAACGCGCCGGCGGCGATACTCCTGGCCATGTACATCGCCGTGGCCGAGAAGCAGGGGGTCTCCCCTCGGGACATCGGGGGGACCATCCAGAACGACATCCTGAAGGAGTATATAGCCCAGAAGTCGTACATCTTCCCCCCAAGGCCTTCGCTGAGGTTGATCACCGACATCTTCGCCTACTGCGCCGAGCACGTGCCCCGCTGGAACACCATCAGCATCAGCGGTTACCACATCCGGGAGGCGGGGAGCACCGCCGTCCAGGAGCTCGCCTTCACCCTGGCCAACGGCATGGCCTACGTGCAGGCGGGCATCGACGCCGGCCTGGACGTAGATAGCTTCGCGCCCCGGCTGTCCTTCTTCTTCAACGCCCACAACGACCTCTTCGAGGAGGTGGCCAAGTTCAGGGCGGCGCGGCGCATCTGGGCCCGCGTCATGAGGGAGCGGTTCGGGGCCCAGAACCCCCGCTCTTGGCTCCTGCGCTTTCACACGCAGACGGCGGGGTGTTCGCTGACGGCGCAGCAGCCCGAGGTCAATATCATCAGGACCACCATTCAGGCCCTGGCGGGGGTCCTCGGCGGCACGCAGTCCCTGCACACCAACTCCATGGACGAGGCATGGGCCCTGCCGTCGGCCGACGCGGTGAGGATAGCGCTGAGGACGCAGCAGGTCCTGGCCGAGGAGAGCGGGGTGGCCAACACCATCGACCCGCTCGGGGGCTCCTACTTCGTCGAGGCCCTGACGGACCGGATGGAGAGGGAGGCCCAAGAGTACTTCGACCGCATCGAGAGGCTGGGCGGGGTCGTCGCGGCCATCGAGGCCGGCTTCCAGCAGAGGGAGATAGCCGACGCCGCCTACCGTTATCAGAAGCGGGTGGAGAGCGGGGAATACACCGTGGTCGGCGTGAACAAGTACTTGATAGAGGAGGAGCTCAAGATCCCCCTCTTGAGGATAGACCCCGACGTGCAGGCCAGGCAGATCGAGAGGACCCGCAGAGTTCGCAGGGAACGGGACGAGGTAGAGGTGAGAAGGTGCTTGAGGGACCTCGAGGAGGGCGCCAGGGGGGATGCCAACCTGATGCCCCTCATTCTCGCGGCGGTCAAGGCCTACGCTACGTTGGGTGAGATCGTGGATGTGTTCAGGACGGTCTTCGGAGAATACAGGGAGAGGGCCATCTTCTGAGGCTCGACCATTAAGAGGGAGGTAGTCGCGGTGGAGAGGACCATCAGGGTTCTGGTAGGTAAGCCCGGGCTTGACGGGCATGACCGGGGCGCCAAGGTGGTGGCCAGGGCATACAGGGACGCGGGCATGGAGGTGATCTACACCGGACTGCACCAGACCCCGGAGCAGATAGTTCAGGCCGCGGTCCAGGAGGACGTTGACGTCGTGGCGCTGAGCATCCTGTCCGGGGCCCACAACACCCTCGTCCCCAAGGTCATAGAGGGCCTCAAGAGGGAGGGCTTGGACGATGTCCTCGTGCTGGTGGGGGGGATAATACCCGAGGAGGACGTGGAGTTCCTGAAGAAGGCCGGCGTGGCCGGCGTCTTCGGCCCGGGCACTCCCACCAGCGAGATCATCGAGTTCACGCGGGAGAACGTGAAGAGGAAGTAGCGGGGTATGAACATAGAGGAACTGGCGAGCCGGTTGCTGAACCAGGACAAGCGCGCTCTGGCCCGGGCCATCAGCCTCATCGAGGACGGGGGCGTGGAGGCGCGGGCTCTCATGAAGAGGATATACCCTAACACCGGTCGGGCGGCGGTGGTAGGCGTGACCGGGGCGCCCGGGGTGGGGAAGAGCACCCTGGTGGACGGCCTCACCGCCTACTACCGTCAACAGGGCCTCAGGGTGGGTGTGCTGGCGGTAGACCCCACCAGCCCCTTCACCGGCGGGGCCATCTTGGGCGATCGGATCAGGATGCAGGAGAGGGGGACGGATCCCGACGTCTTCATAAGGAGCCTGGCGTCCAGGGGACAGGTAGGCGGGCTGTCCAGGGCCACGGGCGATTCCATCCGGGCCATGGACGCCTTCGGCAAGGACATAATCCTCGTGGAGACCGTCGGCGCCGGCCAGGGCGAGGTGGAGGTCATGCGCTACGCCCACACGACCCTGGTCGTCCTCATGCCCGGCGGGGGCGACGAGATACAGGCCATAAAGGCCGGCATCCTGGAGATCGGCGATATCCTCGTGGTCAATAAGGCGGATATGGAGGGGGCCGACCGGTTGGTGCGGGATCTGGAGATGATGCTGGACCTCGGCCCGGAGAGCCCGTGGCGTCCCCCTGTGATGAAGACGGTGGCCAGCCGGGGCGCGGGCGTCGCGGCGCTGGCCGAGAAGATCGAAGAACACCGGCAGTACCTCATAAGCTCCGGCGGCCTGGATAGGAAGAAGCTGGACCAGGTGAGCTCCCAGGTCGAGGAGATCGTGGCCTCGTCCCTCCTCGCGGAGGTCATGAGCAGGGCGCGGGCCGCGGGCACCTGGCAGGAGGTAGTCGACCGACTGTCCGAGGGCACTCTCGACCCCTATACCGCCGCGGAGGAGGTCCTCTCCAGGCACGGGCTCTTGAGCGAGGAGGGGTGAGTTTAAGGGTATGCTCAGTGAGGAGCATCTGGCGCTGAGGCGGACGGTGCGGGACTTCGCTCGCAGGGAGTTGGCCCCCTACGCCGACCGGAACGACAAGACCGGTGAGTTCCCCCGGGATGGGCTGGAGAAGCTGGCCCAGTACGGCTACCTCGGGATGTTGGTGCCGGAGGAGTACGGCGGTGCGGGCATGGACATGCTCAGCCACGCCATATGCGTAGAGGAGGTCTCGAGGGCTGACGCCTCCCTGGGGGTGATAATGGAGGTCCACAACTCCCTCCACTGTGAGGCCATAGTGAGATACGGCACCGAGGAGCAGAAGAGGCGGTGGCTTCCCGCCCTGGCTCAGGGCCGGCGGCTGGGGGCCTTCGCCCTGACCGAGCCCGATGCCGGCTCGGACGCGGCCTCCATCAGCACCAGGGCCGAGAGGACCGCGAGGGGGTACGTCCTCCACGGGACCAAGGCCCTGATCACCGGGGCCGGCGAGGCTGATCAATACATAGTCTTCGCCGTGACGCAGCCCGGCAAGGGGGCCAGGGGGATCTCGGCCTTTGTGGTGGACGCCGCGACCCCGGGCCTGTCCTTCGGCAGGACCGAGGACAAGATGGGCATCCGCGCGTCCCGGACCGCGGACGTCTTCCTCGACGGGTGCGAGATACCGGCGGAGAACCTCCTGGGAGAGGAGAACGAGGGCTTCCGCATCGCCCTCTCCCTATTGGACGGCGGTCGGATCGGCATCGCCGCCCAGGCCCTGGGGATAGCCCAGGCGGCCCTGGACCGAGCGCTGGCCTACGCCAAGGAGAGGAAGCAGTTCGGGAAGGCCATAGCCGAGTTTCAGGGCATCCAGTGGATGCTGGCGGAGATGGCCACGGACATAGAGGCGGCCAGGCACATGGTTTACTGGGCGGCCCGCACCTGGGATGAGAAGGGGCGCGCGACGCGGGAGGCGGCCATGGCCAAGCTCTTCGCCTCCAGGGTGGCCAACAAGCACACCTCCAACGCCGTCCAGATACACGGAGGCTATGGGTATATCAGGGAGTACGAGGTCGAACGTCTCATGCGGGACGCCAAGATCACGGAGATCTACGAGGGGACCTCGGAGATGATGAGGATCGTCATAGCCAAGAACTTGGTCAGGGATTGACCGCGGCCTTGGCGGAAAGCAGGGCGGGCGAGGGCATAGCCCCGCCCGCTTCCTCTGCACAGCGCCTCCGGTCAGGTAGGGGGCGTTCCCCTAGGTCTTCACGCTCACCGATACGCCGTCGATGAGAGCGTGAGGCACGAAGGCCTGCATGCTCCAGTCCCGGTCCGAGCTGAGCTCCAGGAGCTGGTGCTTCAGGGCCTCGAAGACGTTCAGGGATAACATGGCGTTCTTCACCCTGCCCACGGGCTTCCCCTTTCTGACCAGATACCCAAGGCTAATGTTCCCGCTCACCTCGCCGGAATAGGGGTTGCCGGCCCAGGCGCCCATGAGGTCTTTGACGTAGAGCCCAAGCTCGATATCGGAGAGGATGTCCTGACTCTCGCGTGAGCCCGGCGTCAACACCGGGTTGGCCGGCCGGGGGATGGGGGGCGACCCTATGCCCTCCCGCACGGCGTTCCCGGTCGAGCTCGTGCCCAGGGCGGCGGCCGTGTTGAGGTCCGTCAGGAAAGCGTCGATGACCCCCTCTCGGACGAGAACCGTGCGCTGGGCGGGCGTGCCCTCGTCATCGAAGGGCGCGGTGCCCGGCCCGTAGGGCATGAGGCCGTCGTCGACGAGGGTCAGCTTGGGGGAGAGCACCTCTTCCCCTAGGCGGTCCTTCCAGGGGGAGAGCCCCCTGACCACGGCCTTGCCGTCCAGACAGGCCAGTACCGGCATGAGGAGGTAGATGAGGGCGCCGGGGGAGAAGAGGACGGGGTAGGTGCCGCTCTGGACGGAGACGTTGTGCCTGGCTATCCTGAGGTCGTCGATGACCCGGGCGGTGAGCTCCTCGATGCTGGGCCCCATCTTGCGGAGGGAATATCCCTCGTACAGCCACAGGATGTTCTCGCCCTCTACGAGCTGGCCCCCTACGTATAGCTCGAAGCGAGTGGCTTCGTACTGCGCGGAGAGCCCGTTGGTGTTGGCTATGGTGACGCGCTCCCGTGCGCTGTTCAGGTGGGCCAGCGAGCGGAACTGCTCGTCTTCCTCCCGCAGGGCCTCGACGAAGACGCTCCCCATGTCCACCAGCTCTTCGGCCGAGAGGGCCGCCGTCTGTGCATCGTTGATGGCTGGGTCGGCCGCGGCCGCCGTGCGGGGGAACTCGAACTTGGCCTCGTCTCCGAAGGCCGCGTTCTCCACGGCCATGTCGACGCAGCGCACCGGGTTGCGGAGGTCGGTGGTCGAGGCGAAACCGATCCTGCCCTCGCGCACGACCCTCACCGCCAGGCCCTGGCTCTGTCGCGAGGTTATGGTCTTGAGCGAGCTGTCCTCGAAATCGACCGGGGTGCTCTCCGATTCGTAGGCGAAGACCTCGGCCTGGTCACATCTCCCCTTCAGGGCGGTGAGTGTTCTCTCCACTGTGTTCTGCATCAGCCTCTACCTCCGATCACCACGTTCTGAATGCGGATGTGCGGGCTCCACTCGCTGGTGGGCAGCGGGGCCTGCCCGGCCTTTCCGCAGCCGCCGGCGGAGTCGAAGCGGGTGAAGTCCCGTCCTATCATGTCGATGTTCTTGAGGGTCTGGAACACGTTTCCCGTCAGGGTGGCGTTTCGGACGAGCTCCTCTATCCTGCCGTTGCGGATCATGTAGGCCTCGCCCGCGGTGAAGGTGAACATCTCACCGTTGGTCTCGCCGCCGTAGAAGTTGGCGGCGTAGATGCCCTCCCGGACGCCGGCGAGCATGTCCTCCAGGGTGGCGTCACCGGGCTCTATACAGGTGTTCCGCATCCGACAGATGGGCTTGAAGCGGTAATCTAAGGCCCGGGCGTTGCCGGTGGGCCTCTCTCCCATCCTGGCGGCGGTCTCCCGCGAATGGAGCCTGCCGACCAGCCTGCCCTCCTTGATGAGGTAGGTCTTCTCCGTACGGACCCCCTCATCGTCGTAGACCAGGTAGCCCCTGGCCCCCACGTCGAGGCCGCTGTCGTAGATGTTGAGGATCTTCGTCCCGAAGACGGTCCCCAGCTTCATTATCCGCCTCAGGTTCTCGTTCTCGTACACGTGGTCTGCCTCGCTCAGGTGGCCGAAGGCCTCGTGGACGAAGACCCCCGCCAGCCTCGGGTCGCAGATCACGGTGTACTCGCCGCCCTTCACCACCGGGGCCCGGGTCAGGTCCACGGCCAGCCGGCAGATCCTGTCGATCTCCTTCTCGTGTCCCTCGGCGACCCCGAAGTCGTTGGAGCTGCCGAAGCTGAAGGAGCCGCGCTCCATGGTGTTGGCGCCCTTGGCCAGGGCGGCCAGGGAGCCGGCCAGGTCGAGCCTCTCCTGTTCTATATACGTGCCCTCCGAGTTGGCGTAATAGAGCTTGGTGAAGCGGTCGAAGTACCGGACCTGTGAACTCGAGATCCCCGGATGGCTCAGGATCCGCTCGTTGTAGCCGGCCATCAGGTCGATCTTCTGGGATAAGGGGACCTGGCGGGGGTCCCTTAGGATCTTGACGCGGACGGTGTCCTCCACCGTCGGCACCGGCGCCAGCCGAAGGGGCCTGTCCACCGTCCTGGCGATGAGGGCCGCCTGCTTGATGGCGGCCTTCACCCTGTCCTCCAGCTCATCCAGGGAGTTGAAGGAGACGAAGCCCCAGCCGCCCCTCACCAGCGCCCGCACGTTTCCCCCGAACTCGACGCTCTGGCTGACCGACTCCAGCCGCGGACCGCGGAACTCGATGCTGGTGACGAAGCTCTCCTCTACCCGTACCTCCACGTAATCGGCCTTTTGACCCTGTACTGCGGCTTTCAACAGCGATCTCAAGGACATACCTCCTCGTTGTAACCTGAGGTTAGGGTTTCTCTTTCGGGGGCTTCCTTTCCTTCCAGTACGAGGAATTGGCCTAGCCGGGAGAGAAGTATAGTGATTACTGTGACGGGCCGGCCTCGCCGGTCGCCGCGGGGCCCGGTGAGCTAACGTCTTGGCCCGAGGCCCGGGCGTCCTTCGAGAAAGGTCAAGCCGAGGCTTCGGTTCATGAGGAATGATGCTAGGGAGGTGCTACAATGGGCTACCTATACGCTCTTTTGACAGCGCTGCTCTGGGGAATGGCCCCCCTGTTCGGAAAGCTGGGCCTCGAGTCGGTCGATGCGCTGGCGGCCATGACGCTGCGCACGATGGTGGTGGGGGTCGTCCTGTTGCTCTTTGGAGGTTTTACGGGCCAGCTGGCGAATGTTACCAGCATAGGACTTAAGGCCGGCCTCCTGATCGCCGCCGAGGGCCTGCTGGCATCGCTGTTAGGACATCTGGCCTATTACCAGGCCCTCAAGCTGGGCGACGCCAGCCGCGTCGTGCCCGTGACCGCCGCCTTTCCCTTGGTGACCGTCCTGATGGCGATCCTGTTTTTCGGGGAGCCTCTAACGTGGCAGCGGGTCCTGGGGGCCGCGCTGGTGGTGGGAGGAGTTTTGCTTATCAAAGGGTGAGGAGGGACGAGAGTGAATTTCCGCTTCACGGAAGCTCAGCAGGAGATCATCGATCCCGTTCGCAAGTTCGTCGACGAAGAGGTGTGGCCCCGGGCACGGGAGTATGACCTCAGGGGGGAGTTTCCCTGGCCGCAGTGGAAAAGGCTGGCCGAAATGGGCTATCTGGGCCTGCCCCTGCCGGAGGAGCACGGCGGGCGCGGCACCGACCACGTTACCTACATCGGCGTGGTGGAGGAGCTCGGGCGGGGAAGCGCGGCCTTGGCCCTCAGCTACGCCATCCACATAGCCCTGGTGTCGGAGACGATCCTCAGGTTCGGGTCGGAGGAGCAGATCGGGAGATACGTGCCGGCCCTGGCCAGGGGTGAGAAGATGGGGGCCTTCGCCCTGACGGAGCCGGGCGCGGGCACCGACGCCGCGGCCCAGAAGACCAGGGCCCTCCGGGACGGCGACTACTACGTGCTCAACGGCGAGAAGTGCTTCATCACGGGCGGCGCCCTGGCGGACGTCTTCATCGTCACGGCCGTGACCGACCCCTCTGCCGGGAGCCGGGGCATCTCCGCCTTCATCGTGGAGAAGGGTCTCCCGGGCTTTGAGGTGGGAGAGGCCTTCAACAAGATGGGGCTCAGGGCCTCGGTGACGAACCGCCTGTACTTCAAGGACTGTCGGGTGCCGGCCGAGAACCTCCTGGGCCAGGAGGGGCAGGGGTTCAAGATGGCGATGGCGGCCCTCGACGGGGGCCGGATCGGCATCGCCGCCCAGGCCGTGGGTATCGCCCGTGCGGCCCTGGACCTGGCGCTGGACTACGCCAAGAGGCGCCAGCAGTTCGGGAAGCCCCTGGCCTCCTTCCAGGCCATCCAGTGGATGCTCGCCGAGATGGCCGCGGCGGTGGAGGCGGCGAGGCTTCTCACCTACAGGGCCGCTGCGGCGGCGGACGAGGGAGTGAGGTTCTCCCGTGAGGCGGCCATGGCCAAGTTGGTGGCCTCTGACACCGCCGTGGCGGTAACCCGCAAGGCGGTGCAGATCCTGGGGGGCTACGGGTATATGGTGGAGTACGACGTGGAGAGGCTGTACAGGGACGCGAAGATCACGGAGATCTACGAGGGGACCTCAGAGGTACAGAAGATGGTCATAGCTGCCTCGTTGTTGAGATAGGGGGTAGAGCTCGACCGTGCGGCTGTTGGCGATAGACGTAGGGGCCGGCACTCAAGACGTACTTCTCTACGACGCTCGTGAACCAGTGGAGAACTCCCTTCAGCTGGTCCTGCCGTCCCCGACGGTGATCGTGGCCCGGAGGATCCGGCGCGCCACCGCCGAGGGCAGGAACGTGTTTTTGACGGGCAGGGTCATGGGGGGCGGGGCCTCGACCCGGGCCCTGCGGGAACACCTCCGGGCCGGCCTGAGGGCGGCTGCCACGGAGGAGGCGGCGAGGACTTTCCACGATGACATCGACCGCGTCCGGGAGATGGGCGTGGAGATCCTCGCAGAGCGACCGGGCGAGGAGTGGGCCGTGATCGAGACCGGTGACGTGGACGTCAGGGCCTTGCTGGGGACCCTGGAGGCCTTCGAGGTTGAGCCGCCAGACCTCTGGGCGGTGGCTGTGCAGGACCACGGCTTCTGTCCCTCGGGCAGCAACCGTCTGGTCCGATTCGAACGCTGGCGCCGATTCCTGGCCAGTGGCGGCATGCTCCCTGATCTACTGTACCGGGAGGCCCCGGCGGAGCTCACCCGCATGAGGGCCGTGCAGGAGGTCCTGCCGGGGGCCTTCGTGATGGATACGGGCGCCGCCGCCATACTGGGAGCGCTGTGCGACCCCGTGGCCGCGGCGGAGCTCGAAAGGGGCCTGGTGGTGGTGAACGTGGGGAACGGGCACACGCTGGCCGCTCTTGTCCGCGGGCGGCGGGTCACGGCCCTCTTCGAGCATCACACGTCCGCGCTTACCGGCGAGCGGCTCGCCCATTACGTCAGCCGGCTCAGGGACGGGAGCCTGACCCACGAGGAGGTCTTCGGTTCCGGCGGCCACGGCTGTACCCTGCCGGACCATCCTCACGACGGCGGAGAGTATCGGACGGTGGTGGTGACGGGCCCCAACCGAGGCCTGGCGCGGGGCCTGGGGTACCACGAGGCCGCTCCCTACGGGGACATGATGCTGAGCGGGTGTTTTGGCTTGGTGGAGGCGGTGAAACTGAATCTTCCGGGGGGTTAGGAGAATGAAGGTTCTCGGGCTGGTAGCGTCCGACAGGGTCCTGGGCAACAGCGAGGTGCTGGCCAAGGAGGCGGCTCGTCCGCTGCTGGAGGCGGGGGTTCAGGTGAGGCTCCTGAGGATCACGGACCTCGAGATCCGATCCTGTATCGGGTGCATGAGGTGTGTGTTCCGGGGCGCCCGGTGTCCGGTCGAGGACGACGCGGAGCACCTGTTTGATCTGATGTTGGAGGCGGATGGGCTAATCCTATCAGCCCCAACTTACGTCCTGGAGCCCGCGGCCATCATCAAGGCGGTCGTCGACAGGTTCCTGATGCTGGCCCTCAGGTTCCCAGAGCTGAACGCTCGTCCAAGGTACGGGGTGAGCATAAGCTGCGCCGGGATAGAGGGCTGGAACCCCCTCGGCGTTCCCCTGCTGAACAAGTTCCTGCTGGCCTTCCGCTACCGGGTGGTGGGCAGCCTGGAGGCGTACGCCCCGGGGCCCGGGCAGATCCTCTTGGACGAGGCCGTGGTCAGCCGGGCCGCTGATCTCGGGAGGGCGTTGGCCGGGGTCCTGGCCGGAGAGGCCACAGAGGGCACGGCGACCAGGGGCACGCGATGTCCGGTCTGCCACGGCACCAGCTTCGAGCTCTTGGGAGATGGACGTGTGAGGTGCCCCCTGTGCCGCGTCTTGGGGAGAATCGTGGACCAGGCCCGGGGGGTTGTGGAGTTCGAGCAGGACAGCGTACGAAACCACCGTTGGGCCGACGAGCCCCTACGGGAGCACGTGGAGAACTGGATCCTCAAGACCGAGGGCATGTTCCGCGAACGGGCCCGGGAGATAAGGGCTCGCGCGGCCGCCTACAGGGAGCTCGACCACCTCTGGTTGGCCCCGCCAGAGCGCCAGGACTCAGCTTAGATGGCCACCGGCGTGTGGAGCGGCGGCAGCAGCACCCTGCCCCCGTAGGAGGCCACGGCCTCCGTCAGGACCTTCTTGATCTCGGCCACGTCCACGCCCCCTGCGTAGGCGAAGTCCCAGTGGATGGGGAGGACCAGGTCGGGGCGTAGCTTTGCCCGCACGACCTCCGCGGCCTCGGACGGCGTCAGAGTCGGGGTGTCCTCTACTTTGGTGACGGGGTGGGGGAGCGTACCGCCCAGGAAGAGGACGGCAACGTCGACCTCGAGGGACGGAACCCCCTCGGGCTCGGTATCGCCGCTGACGTAGAGCAGGCGTCCCCCATATTGAACGCTGAACCCGTACATGGGGCCGCCGCAGGGCATAACCCCGTACCTCTCCGGCCGGTCGAGCTTGCGGGCCGCCTCGTCACCCTCCGCCTCCGTCAGCCAGTGAAGCCCACGGTGTACGCGCGCGGGATGATCGCCGAAGTTGAAAGGCGTGTCCTCATCGACGGCCAGCAGCCGCTCCTGAGGTATGGAAAAGTACTTCCTGAGGGCTTGGGTGACCGCCTCGCTCCCGACGAAGACGGGGGAGAAGGCGGCGTCGATTCTCTTTACGGTGTGCAGGTCGAAGTGGTCGAAGTGGCCGTGGCTGATGAACACGTAGTCGGGGGAATGGTGGGCGCAGAAATCAGCCCAGCGGGGGCGGTTCCTGTTCTCTATGTACCAGTCGCCGTATTCCTCCCGCGAGGAGAAGTAGGGGTCCACGAGGATCTCGGTATCGCCCAGCCTGATGCTGAAGCTAGCGGAGCCGTGCCAGGTGAAGGTGATGAGGTCCGGCATATGCAATCCCTCCCGGTAAGTATGGTTTCTCAGGGAGGCAGCGGGTTCCTGCTTAGTCCAGAGGAAGGAGTCGGGAGGAACTCACCGGTAAGAACGGAGGCGGGAATTGAGCCGGGAGGCGGTCCCCGCTACGACCATGCCCCACAGAAGGTGGTGTCCCAACAGGCTGAGCTCAGAGGCCACATCGAGCTTTGGTATGATGGGGACCTTTAGGGCGGGCACGACGAGGGCTAGGGCCAGGAACCAGACGGCCGCGCCGTAGGCAGCCCCTTTGATGAGCAGATAGTCAAACCCCGTTACGGCCAGGAGGACGACGAGCCCCAGGGCGAAGACCACGCTGATCAGGATGTGCGAGACCCAAGCCAGGAGGAGGTCGGCGGGTCCGGCGATGGTCGCCTTGCCGAACAGGGAGATGGCCAAGAGAAGGCAGGTCACTCGAGATAGCCCCAAGGACGACAGGATGGACATGAAGGCCTGGGAGACCGGGGATGCGACCAGGCCGGCGATGATTGCTGTAATAACGTGGTCCCTTGTCATTCCTCCACCTCCCCTTGTTAGTATCTCTCATCGCTCCCCGCTGATACCCGCTGAGGAGGAATTCTGGCGTCTTCGGGGAGGATGATGTACAATATTCGGGGCGACAGGTATTTATTGGCATGGGTGGTGTGCGGGGTGAAGGAGAGGCTCTACGTGCTTCTGCTTATTATAACTGTGTCTCTGGTGGTCGGTTGTGTCCAGGACGAGCCTCTCGTTCCTGTGGACGGGCCAGCGGAGCCTCCGATGGTCACGGGCGTTTTGCCCTTGTCGGGCAGCGTCGTCACCGATGTCAAGACCAGCGTGAAGGTCTTCTTCAGCGAGCCCATGGACCGTGAGAGCACGGCCGCGGCTCTCAGGGTGGAGCCTGCCCTTCCCCTGGACCTGTCCTGGCAGGACGACCGCACCCTCGTTATCCGGCCCGCAGAGGCCTGGGAGGTGGGGACGGAATACCGGTTCCTATTGGGCCAGGAGGCCAGGGGTGTTCGCGGGGCCGCGCTTGATGCTCCCTTCAGGTGGTCGATGAGGGTCGACAGCGGCTATCTCATGGTCCTCTCCACGGCCCCCGCCGCCGGCAGCGTGGACGTTCCCCTGGATCAAGTGCTGTACGTGGAGTTTAACGGGGTGCTGGCTCCCGGGGAGCCGGAGGAGTACGTCCACATCTGGCCGGAGCGCGATGGTGAGCTAACCGTCGATGGGGACACCCTCATCTTCCGGCCGCGGCAGGGGTGGCTGCCGGGGACCACCTACAGCGTGCTGATCGCGGGCGGCGAGCTGCCGGGTCCACGGGACGAGGCGGGCCGGACCCTCATGGAGAGCTTTCAGTTCCAATTCACCACGGAGAACCGGACCTCCATCTGGCGCGTAGACCCCGCGGACGGGTCCGAGGAGGAAGTGCTGACCGTAGGCATGCAGGTGGCCGATATCGCCGCTAGTCCCGCGGGCGAGAGGCTGTTGGTCCTGACCCGAGAGAGGACGGCCTGGACGTCGGACACCGTGGGTTTTACAGGTCAGCTCTGGGTCATCTCCCTTGTCGACGGTTCTAAGAGGAGAGTGGCCCCTGAACTGGTCTGGAGCCAGTCCAACGACCTGGCCCGGGCGTGGTCGCCCGATGGGGTTAAGCTGGCCTACGCCGAGGGCACGTCCCCGGACGAATCGAGGATCTGGATAGTGGACTCCGAGACCGGAGAGAGGACGGCCGTTGAGCTCCTCGATGCCTCCCTCAAGGCCGCCAACCCGGTGTGGATGCCCGGGGGTGAAGGTCTCGTCTACAGGCTGTGGGGCGATTGGCAGTCGCATATTGTAGTATACCAGGAGGGGGTCTCACGGGAGCTCGCCACCTTTCCCATCCGCGCCTCGGAGTACTTCTTCCGGGGCCTTTCCGTGAGCCCAGATAGCAGCTTCATTATCAGCGAGGAGGAGACCCCTGCGGGGGACTCCCTGGCCCTGTACCGGGTCGATATGCAGACCGGTGATTATCGGGAGCTGGTACGGGGCTATCGCCACGCCTGGTCGCCGGATGGGCGCTTCCTGGCCTACGTCGCCGACGGTGTGTTCCTCTACGACCTGGTGGAGGAGAAGGTAGAGATGATCGCCATCTTGCCCGAGTCGGTCTCCGTGCGCTGGGGCCCCGAGTGGTCTCCCGACGGCTCATACCTTTCCTATGCCCTGGTCCGGGCCGGTCGGGACGAGTTCGGCGACGGGGTGTGGCTCTTCGACCTCACTGAGGACAGGTTGAGGCGGATAACTGACCTGCCCTGTACCGGCGGCGTCACCTGGACACCCGACGGTTCGCTGCTGGTGGCCTCTTATCCTAACCTGGAGCGGCCCTAGGGAGGGCCCCTAGCGCAGGTGACGTCTCCGCAGCTGGCCGCAGGCCGCGTCTATGCCCCCTCCCAGTGACCGTCGGATGGTGACGGGTATGCCCCTCTCCTGCAGGATGTTCTGAAAGGCGTGGACCCGCTCTCGCGTCGGCGGTCTGTAAGGCCTGTCGTCTACGGGGTTCACGGGTATCAGGTTCACGTGGCACAGCATATCCCTCAGGACGCGGCCGAGCTCTCGCGCCAGCTCAAGGGAATCGTTGAGCCCCTCGATGAGCGCGTACTCGAAAGTAACCCTTCTCCCCGTGGTCTCGGTGTAATAGCGGCAGGCGTCGAGCAAGGTCCTCAGCGGATAGCGGCGGTTCACCGGCACGATGCGGTCTCGTAGCTCATCGTTCGGGGCGTGCAGGGAGACGGCGAGGGTTATCTGAAGCCTCCTGTCGGCCAGGTCCCTGATGGCCGGCGCGATTCCGCAGGTGGAGAGGGTTATGCGCCGCATGCCCACGTTGATCCCCCGCGGGTGATTGACTATCTCGAGGAACTTCATGGTCTCATCGTAGTTCTCTAGGGGCTCGCCGCTGCCCATCAACACGATGTTGGAGACGCGTCGCCCGAGGTCCCCCTGCATGACGAGGACCTGTTCCAGCATCTCCCCCGCGGTCAGGTCGCGGACGATACCGCCGATGGTCGACGCGCAGAAGCGACAACCCATCCTACAGCCGATTTGGGTGGATATGCAGGCGGTCCACCCGTAGCGATGTTCCATCGATACGGCCTCGATGGCGTTGCCGTCCTCAAGGGCCAACAGGTACTTCCGGGTGCCGTCCCGGGATACCCTGACCTCGGAGATCTCCATCTTGCCTATCCTGGCCTGATTGGCGAGGAGCTCCCTGAGCTCACGGGGCAGATCGGTCATCTGTTCGAATTCCTTCACGCCCTTATGGATCCAAGAGTATATCTGCGCGGCCCTGTAACGGGGCTGGCCGAGGGCACGGATGAAAGACTCGAGCTCTTCTAGGGTAAAGGCCTTGAGGTCGGGTTTTTCTTTGCTCAACCTGGCTTTCACCCCTTCTACTCGTGGACGGTGCGGCATGGGGCCAAAGGATATGAGTGATGAAAAGTCCCCGATTATTATATCATTCCCCGGTTGAGTCCAGCGAACGTCCAAGGTTTGGCTGGACACCTAGGCTCGTAAGGCAGAAGAGACCTGAAGCTGAGGTTGTCTCTCAACTTGCCCGAAAGGGTTCGGAGGCAGGGGGCGATAGTTCAAGGATATTGTCACCCCCCACTTTGGGAAATTCGACCCGAGTTGGTACACGGGGTAGGGAGCACAGCATCAGTGAGACCTCGAGTGTAGGGTCAAGGTTCACTTCTGAGCGGTGAGGCAGGTCTTTGGGAGCTGAGGCGGAACGCCGATCTCAAACCCTTAACTCACACCTCGATGGTACAGGGCCAGCATAGGGGAGCAGGAACTAGCAGGGCCTCGGCGCGAAGTTAGCGAGGAGAGGGGGCTCGGAAGGTGATCGAGATCCGGAATCGGGGAAGGGGATTGAGAAAGCAGGATAGGGCCATGACGGAGGACGAGATCTGGGGTTTCCTTCGGGAGGCACGTATTGCAAGGGTGGCCACGACGGGGCCGGACGGGTGGCCCTATGTCGTGCCCTTTCATTATGCGGTGCGGGGCACCTCAGTCGTCATCCACTGTGCCTCGGACGGACACTTCCTCCGGAACGTGCAGTCCAACCCCAAGGTCTGTTTCGAGGTGGACGAGGCCTTGGGGCTCATCAAGGCGGACAGGCCCTGTGACTGGTCAGAGGAATACAGGAGCGTTGTGGCCTTCGGTGAGGCCAGGATATTACGGGACCAAGGAGAGAGGCAGGAGGCCCTCAGCCTCCTCGTGGCAAGGTATGGGGGGGAGCCGGTTTCCCTTGAGCTATCCGGTGTGGAAGTGGTGGAGATAGAGCTCAAGGTCGTAACCGGAAAGAAGAACAGCCGCCTGAGCCGATGAGGCTGGCGGTATAAGCCCCTCTCAGTAGTTCATTAAGCCGGCCTTGCTCGGGAGCTAATGCCGTCGAAGCGGATTGGTGAGGCAAGGGTTTGATTCAAGTCTTCGGGCCACCTCCTCGGAGTTCGAGCTCGACCACGCCATCTTCGAGCGGGATGAGGTGGCACGCCGGCGAAGCTGAAGGCGGGTTAGCGTGAAGGTGGTCTTGACCAACCGTAATGTGATGGCGGGATTACTGCCGGCCCGGGGACTTTGGCAGGGATAGGGGATGGGTACATGCCAAGCCGCACGTACTATCCCGCGAGCTGCTGGGGCCGTAGCGAGTGAGGGAGAGGTAGATACATAAAGGCCTGTTAGGGGGCTTGCGGGGCAGGTCTCCTTTCTTGTCTGGGACCTCTTGTCCTGCAACCTGTCAGTAACCACGTCTGGCTATAAAGTAATAAAGGGCCCGAGCAAGGCCAAGCGATATCCCCGAGATGGACGGGCACCACGATAAGAGAAGAAAGAGGCAGGGGGAGGATGTTATGCGTCTGAAGGATAAAGTGGCGATTATCACCGGAGGAGCGAAGGGCATAGGCAGGGAGACGGCTCTCCTCTTCGCTCGAGAGGGCGCCAAAGTGGTGATCGGTGATTTTGACGTAACGGCGGGGCAGCAGACCTTGGCCGACCTCAAGGCCACGGCGGCCCAAGCTCTCTTCTTCGAAGTGGATGTAACTGACCGGGCTAGTGTGAAGAGGATGGTGGACGGTACCGTGGCCGAGTTCGGCCGCGTCGATATTTTGATCAACAATGCAGGCCTCACTGCTGATGCCTTCCTGACCAAGATGACGGAAGAGCAGTGGGATAGGGTTATCGCCGTCAACTTGAAGGGGGTTTTCAACTGCACCCAGGTAGTAGCTCCCATCATGATGGAACAGGGCTCTGGGGTAATTCTCAACGCCTCCTCGGTGGTCGGCGTCTACGGCAACATAGGACAAACCAACTACGCCGCCACCAAGGCCGGAGTAATCGGGATGACCAAGTCCTGGGCCAAGGAGCTGGGCAAGAAGGGAATCCGCGTTAACGCGCTCGCACCGGGCTTCATAGTCACCGCTATGACGGCCAAAGTGCCAGAAAAGGTATTGGAGTTGATGAAATCAAGGACCCCCCTGGGACGCCTGGGCGAGCCTCAGGATGTGGCCGCGGCCTACCTCTTCCTGGCCTCTGACGAAGCCTCCTATATTACCGGTCAGGTCCTGGGTGTGGACGGTGGCTTGACGTTCTAACCTCACGGGACTGCCGTGGTGGGGCTTGGGGCCGGGTGGCACTCAAAGCTTTGTATCATGTAACGGGGGAGGGCCAACTTGGTGGGTTCAGGCTCGGTTGGTAACTGGGATGCAACTGGAGGCTGTTAAGATGAAGAAGAGGCCGAAAATTAAGAAAACCCGAAAGGAGGAGGAATATTGAAGAGAAGAGGAATCTTGGCTGTTATCCTAGTGGCGTTATTGATGCTGTCAGCCGGCTGTGCCGGCGGTGGAGGTGAGGGAGGCGAGGCAAGCGAGGCTAAAGAGCCGATCAAGATCGGCATAGTGACCTCTCTAACTGGGGTCTTGGAGAGCTACGGCAAGATGACGATCAATGGCTTCGAGCTCGGGCTAGACTATGCCACTAACGGCACGAGAGAAGTCGCCGGGCGCCCCATCGAGATCATCGTGGAAGACACCACCACGAAGCCTGACGTGGCCAAGCAGAAGGCCTTGAAGCTGCTCGAAGAGGACAAGGTCGACTTCTTGGTGGGATGTGCTAGCTCTGCCGATACCCTGGCCGTTCTACCTCTGGCCGAGGAATACCAGCGCATCATGATCGTCGAGCCTGCGGTAGCGGACAGCATCACCGGTGCTCAGTGGAACAAGTATATCTTCCGGACGGGCAGGAACTCCTCTCAGGATGCTTTGGCTGTGGCGGCTGCTATAGCCTCAGCTAAGCCCGGGGCCACCGTAGCAGTACTGGCGCAGGATTACGCCTTTGGCCGCGAAGGAGCTGCGGCTTTTGTTAAGGCGGGGGAGAAGGCGGGGCTCAAGGTGATCCTGCAGGAATTCGCCCCCCTGAACGCTACCGATTTTACGGCCCATGTGCAAAGGATCTTAAATGCTAAGCCCGACTATCTCTTCGTCATCTGGGCTGGAAGCGTGAATACCCCGTGGAAGCTGATGATGGATATGAAGCTTCCCGAGAGGGGCATCAAGATTATCACGGGGACTCCGGACCTCGCTGCCATGAGGGCCATGTGGGGCATGGAGGGACAGGAAGGTTATTCGGTATACTACTACGGCTTGCCCAAGAACGAGGTCAACGACTGGCTCGTAGAGGAGCATAAGAGGCGCTTTGACGGTCAGCCGCCGGACCTCTTTACGGCTGGCGGCTTCGCGGCGGCAGTGGCCATAGTTGAGGCCCTGGAGAAGACCGGCGGCGATACTGACGCCGAGAAGCTCATCGAGGTCATGGAGGGCATGAGCTTTGAGACGCCCAAGGGCACTATGACCTTCCGCAAAGAGGACCACCAGGCTCTTCAGACCCTATACCACATCAGGTTTGAGAGGAAGGAGGGCTTTGATTACCCGGTGCCTGTTCTGATCCGGGAGATAAAGCCCGAGGAGACAGCACCTCCGATTATGAACCAACGGTAGGACTTCGAAAGCACGGTCATAACCCTGCCGCAGGCCACACCTGGGGCAGGGTTTTTTACGACTATCGGTTAAGTCCGAAAATTAGGAGAACAGAGGAGGATGGAAAATGCCTCATGTGGAAGTGAATGATATAAAAATTTACTACGAGGTACACGGAACAGGTGAGCCCTTGCTGCTCATCGAGGGACTTGGTTACGCCACGTGGATGTGGTATCGCCAGCTGGAGGAGTTCTCCAGGGACTTCCGGGTGATAATTTTCGATAATCGTGGGGTGGGGAAGAGCGACAAGCCTGATATACCCTACTCCATCGAGATGATGGCGGCTGATGCCGCCGGACTGCTGCGAGCGCTGGATATCCAACAAGCCCACGTCTTAGGCGTTTCCATGGGCGGCTTCATAGCCCAGGCCCTGGCGATAGGTTACCCCGAGCTGGTACATACCTTGATCCTGGTGTGCACTTCCCACGGCGGGCGCAGGGCCATACCCGCTCCCCCAGAGACGATAAAGGCCATGTTAAACGAAGAGGGGTTGCCGCCCAGGGAGGCTCTGCGGCAAGCTATGCGGCCTGCCTTTGGGCCTGGTTACTTGGCCCAGCATCCGGAAGAATTGGAGAAGATCATAGAGTGGCGCTTGGCTGAGCCTACTCCCAGGTACGCTTGGCAGAGACAGTTCAACGCCATCTTGGGAGCCGACCTGGAGGGAAAGCTCAGTGAGATCCAAGCGCCTACCTTGATTCTGACAGGTGATGCGGATAGGGTGGTGCCCATGGCGAACTCAGAACGGCTACATAAAGCCATCGCTGATTCTGTATTGGAGGTCTTTCCTGGAGGAGGCCACCTCTTCTTCTTGGAGCAGGCACCGGCCTTTAACCGTAGGGTCCTGGAGTTCCTGAAGGGACATCCGATGGACAATTGAGGCCATAGGGGGAACTGTTAGCGGGGAGGTCAGGACATGCTGCGGCCGTTAACCTTACTGGGAAGTAAGCTGGCCGTCCCTAAGCCAGAAGCAGATGCCTGGCTCAGACCTAAACTAGAGGCCAAATTAAGGGCGATATTGGATTATCCCGTAACTGTAGTGAGCGCCGGTGCCGGTTACGGCAAGACAACTGCGGTCGCCCAGATCTTGTCCCTGCTGCGAGTGCCTTACGGTTGGTACAGCGCGGGGCCGGAGGATGCCAGCGTCCTGGTTTTCGCTAGTTATCTGGCGGGGACCTTGGAAGGCATGGTGCCGGGAATTAGGGAGAGATTTGCTCAGGTCCTGAAGGAGATCAACGTTCCTGAAACCGAGAGCTGGCACAGAGCCCTGGATTCTCTGGTACATTGCCTGGAGGGTGAGGAGAGGGATGCGGGAATCCTGGTGCTGGACGACTGGCATCTGCTGGGCGAGGTAGGCGAGGTCTGCGCCTTCTTAGACCGTTTCCTGGCCTGTAAGCCTGGATGGTTGCGGGTAGTCATCCTCTCCCGAGAGAAGGTCGACGTCCCGGAAGTGTGCCGGTTGGGGGCCAGAGGACGGAGGTTGCTGATCGAGGAAGGGGACCTGGCGCTAGGCCCTGACGAGGTGTATGACTATTTGTCCCGGGGACGTTCTGACCCTTTGACTAGGGAGGACGCCAGGCGGATCTATCATTATAGCGAGGGTTGGATCATGGCCCTCAAGCTCATCGCCCGGGGTATAGAGGAGGGGACGGTCTCGCTACCGCTCGATGATACCCTGAGCAGTGGCCTGGAGAACTTATTCGAGTTCCTGGCTCTGGATGTGTTGGAGCGACAGGACCCAGATTTACAGTCCTTCTTACTCAAGTCTTCGGTCTTGGATTACTTGAGCACAACGGCCTGCGCAGCTGTCATGGGACCTGAATTTAAGCCCCAGCTTCTCTACAGGGCCATGCAAAAGGGGCTCTTTTTGAGCGAGATGGGGGATGGGCTCTTCCGCTATCACTACCTTTTCCGGGATTTCCTGCGCCGGGAAGGCCGGAAGAGGCTGCCTGATTACGAGATGCTTCACTGCCGGGCGGCTAATTATTACCTAAAGGAGGGGGAGGAAGAACAAGCCCTCCATCATTTACTACGGGGCCGCCAATGGGCGGATGCAGCTGAGGTATTATCTCGCATAAGCTCTAGGCTGGTCTACAGTGGGAGAGGGCAGCTCCTGCGCCAATACCTGCAGCGGCTGCCCCTCAAGTTCCAGGAACGGCCTGAGTTTCTGGTAGCCCTTGGGGACACTGAGAGGCTGGCCTCCAATTACCAGGTGGCGCTCGAGTTTTACGGTCGGGCGGCGAAAGCGTGTAGGGCCAGCGGTGACAGCCTGGGCTTGAGCAGGGCCTTGAAGGGCCTCGGCGAGACTTACCTGGATACGATCCAACCTGCTCTGGCGGAGGATTTTCTAAGGCGGGCTTATAAAGCCCTCGGGGAAGAACACACAGAAGAGAAGGCCGAGATCTTAAATCTAATGGCGGAAAACATGGTCAATCAGGGAAAACCCCGTCACGCCAGGCGCTACCGGAAGCTGGCCAATGAGATGCTCCACCTGGCCAGCCGGGGGAATTTTGAGGCCCGGTTGCTGCTGCGCACGGGGAGGCTGGAGGCGGCCATTCAGTTACTAGAGAGCAGGGTCCCCCTGGAAAAGGACAGCTACCACGCTCCCCTTTCCTTTCGTGAAACGCCAATTCTACTCTCCCTTTGCTATTCCCTTACAGGTGAAGCCGAAAAGGCGGAGGTGGCGGCTGAAAAGGGCATCCGCTTGGGGCAGCAGCTCCAGTCGCCCTTCATCGAGGCCATGGGTTATGTGCGTCTGGGTCACGCCCTGTTGATTCAAAAGGGCCGGCCGATACAAGCTTGTCGTGAGGCGTACCAGCGCGCTCTGGAGCTCAACGATAGCCTGGGAGTGATCCGCGGACGGACGGAGGTGTTGATGGGCCAATGTCTCGTCCACGGGCTGGAAGGGGATTGGCCGTCCGCCAAGCTCTGTGGCCTGGAGGGGGTCAGGGTTACCGAGAGGGTGCGAGATAGATGGTTTACTGCCGTCCTCTATCACTGCCTGGGTATGGCCGCGGCCGCCTGCCAGTTGCCAGCGGAGGCTAGGCATTACCTGATTCGGGCCCAGGAGCTCTTCGGCCGCTGTGGCGACAGCTTTGGCAAAGCTGTCTCCAGCTGGTGGTTGGCTTACGTCGCTCTCAAGGAAGGACGCAGAGAGGAATTTCGCTCAGCCGTTACCCAGCTGCTGAAGCTCTGCGAGGGGTTGGGGTACGATTTCTTGCTGCAGAGGGGCACTCTCCTCGGGGCACGTGATGACCGTGCTTCGGCACCTCTCCTTTGGGAGGCCAGGCGCGAGGACATCTGCCGGTCTTATGTGGATTGGCAGCTACAGAAGTTGGGGCTGGCCGAAGACCTTCCCTGTATCGGTTACACCCTGCGCATTCAAACCCTCGGCAAGTTCCGCGTTTGGCGTGGGGACGAGGAGATCGGCTTCCATGAATGGCGCCGTGCGAGCGCGAGGCGGCTGTTCCAGCTGCTGTTGACCAAGAGGCGGGTCTTGTTGCACAAGGAGGAGATCATGGCTTACTTGTGGCCGGAAGCGGAGCCGCGGGCAGCTGCGCGGGATTTTAAGGTGGCCTTGAACAACCTCTTGAATGTATTGGAGCCCCAGAGGCAGCCGCGGAACCCCTCCTTCTTTATTCAGCGCAAGGGCGCGGCCTATTATTTCAACCTCGCCTCGGGTTTTTGGCTGGATGCAGAGGAGTTCGAGGGCCTGGTAACGAGGGCGGAAGGGGTAGTGGACGAGAGGCCGGACCAGGCGGAAATCCTGCTTAAGCGGGCCCTGGAGTTATATGAGGGCGACTACCTGCAGGGGACGAACCAGGACGAATGGTGCCTCGAGGAGCGTGAACGCCTAGTGGTGATTTTTATCCGCGCAGCGGAGCTCCTGGCCACGCTCCTGGCCCGCCGGGGGGATTATCTCAGTTGTATTGAATGGGCGGACAGGATCCTCGACAAGGATAATTGCTGGGAAGAAGCCTACCGCCTGAAGATGATCTGTTATGGCAAGCTGAATAACAAAGCCATGGTGGCCCGGGTCTACCAAAAGTGCCGGGCGGTGTTACAGGCAGAGCTGGGTGTGGCCCCCTCGAACAAGACGGTTAAGCTCTACGAAGAGCTGCTCCAGACTGTGGCGGCGGTGTAACTGGAAGGCAACTTGAGCCTGCTATGATGCCATGTAAAGAGGTTATAGCAGGCATTTGTTTTTGGGAAGGGGCGAACAGGTTGCGGGAAAGGGTAGTAGCTTCCTTTTTGGTTCGGGTCATACATGAGCCGGGTAACGAGCAGATGCCCTGGAGCGTTACAATCCAGCATGTTCAGAGGGGCCGGGTCTACCGGCTCGCGGAGCTCGCTGAAATAGGGTCGCTGCTGGAGGAGATCGTGGCGGCCGAAAGCCAGGCCAAAGAGGCCAAGGTCATTCCGCTAGACTTCGAAAAATCATAAACAAGAGGCGGGGGAAGTCCCATATGGAACATATTGGCATACGCAGCACGGGGGTGTACCTGCCCTCGAACTATATGACCAGCGCCGATATCGCCAGGGAGAGCGGGCTACCCCAGGAAGTGGTGGAGAACAAGCTGGGCTTTCGTCGTAAACCCATACCGGGCCCGGAGGACCACACCATTGAGATGGGTATCAGGGCAGCGCGCCGGGCCCTGGAAAAGGGAGAGGTAGACCCTGCCGAAATAGACCTGGTGATTTATGTCGGAGAAGAGTACAAGGAACACCCGCTACAGACCGGGGCTATTAAATTGCAGGGAGGAGTTGGAGCCAGCCGGGCCTGGGGTTTCGATATCCAGATGCGTTGCGGGACCACGGTGATGGCCCTGAAGGTAGCCCGCGACTTGATGCTGGCCGATGAGAACCTGAACACAGTTCTGTTGGCTGGGGGCTACCGCAACGGTGATCTCATTGACTACAAGAATCCCCGGGTGCGCTTCATGTACAATCTGGGGGCCGGCGGAGCGGCTATAGTCTTACAGAAAAATCTGGGGTGCAACCAGGTGCTGGGCAGCCGGGTCATAACCGATCCCTCTCTGGCCGACGCCGTGGGAGTCACAGCTGGCGGCACCAAGGTGCCCCTGACCCCCGAGGCGCTGGCCCAGGGGCTGTATACGCTGGACGTTTTTGACCCGCAGGGGATGAAAGAGCGGTTGGAAGAGGTGTCCATGCCCAACTTCTTGCGAGTGATCCGGGACGCACTCCGAGAGAGCGGCTATTCTACTCAGGATATAGGGTACCTCTGTCTGTTGCATATGAAACGCTCCGCCCACAACTACGTCCTTTCCGAGCTGGGCCTTCGGCCTGAGCAATCTATCTACCTCGAAGACTACGGGCACATCGGCCAGATGGACCAGGTGCTTTCCCTGGAGCTAGGCCTGAAGAGCGGCCGCATCAAGGAGGGCGACTTGGTGGTGATGGTCAGCGCCGGCGTGGGTTATGCTTGGGCCGCTACGGTCATCAGATGGGGACCTTGCCAGTAGTGATGTCATGGGAAAGCTAAGCCCCTGTTAGGGACGATAGGAAGCGCGGTGTATCTGCTGAGTAAGGGGGACGAGCTGCTGTGAACGTCAAAGATGAATACCGCCGTAAACTCATCAGTATAGATGAGGCAGTGAGCATGATCACCTCGGGCTGTAGTATCGGCGCGGCCATGGCGGCTTCAGCGCCTCCTGGCCTTCTCGGCGCCCTGGGAACCCGGTGCGCTGAAGTGGAGAACGTCCGCGTCTTCTCAGCCCTGCTCCTGAGAGAATACGATTTCTTCCTCGACCCCGACATGAGGGGGCACTTTCTCCTGGAAAGCTGGTTTTACGGGGCTGGGGAGCGCCAGGGCCATGAGCTGGGCACCGTCTCGCTCATCCCCTCCCACGGTCGTGACTGGGGTGTCCGCAAGGCCCGCTTTGACCCTCCCGATTTCTTCTGGGGTACCGCCTGTCCCATGGACCGTCACGGTTACTTCTCCCTGTCCCTGGGCATTGGTTACGAGAAGGATCTCATGGCCGTGGCGAAGACTGTGGTCTTGGAGATCAACCCCAACCTGCCCCGAACCTACGGCGATACCCAGGTCCACGTCAGCCAAGTTGACTTTATCGTAGAAAATGAGGCGCCTCTCATTGAGCTCTCGCCGGTGGAGCCCAGTGAGGAAGAGCGCGCTATCGGCTCCTACGTGGCCGAACTAATTGAGGACGGGTCCACTATCCAGCTAGGCATTGGCGGTATACCCAATGCAATTGCGACCTTTCTCAAGGACAAGAGAGATCTCGGCGTACATACCGAGATGTTCACCGACGGCATGGTGGACCTTGTGGAGGCTGGCGTTATCACCGGGCGGCGTAAGACCCTGTGGCCTGGTAAGATGGTGGGCAGCTTCGCCCTGGGAACCCGGAGGTTGTATGATTTCCTGGACGAGAACCTGTCTATTGAATTGCAGCCGGGCCGGGTGACCAACGACCCCTGCGTGATCGCCAAGAACTATAAAATGGTTAGCGTTAATACGGCTTTACAGATAGACCTCACCGGACAGGTAGTCTCCGAAAGCGTGGGGCACTTACAATACAGCGGTACGGGCGGGCAGAACGACACGGCAATAGGTGCTCAGATGTCGCCCGGCGGTAAATCGATCATCGCCTTGAGGTCTACAGCCAAGAAGGGGACTATCTCGACCATCGTGCCGGTCTTACCCGAGGGAGCTAAGGTAACTCTGTTACGAGCTGATGTGGACTATGTCGTAACCGAATATGGAGTGGCGCACCTCAAGGCCAAGAGCATTAAGGACAGGGTCAGGCAACTGGTGAACATCGCCCACCCCGACTTTCGCGAGGAACTGCGCCGGGAAGCACAGAGGCTTCGGCTGTGGTAGGGAGGTAAAAGGCGATAATGGAGGCCATTATCCGAACCGAGGACCTCACTATGGCCTTTGGCGGGCTCTTAGCCGTCAATGGTGTAAGTGTGGACATCAAACCCCATAGCTTGACTTCTATCATCGGCCCCAACGGGGCCGGCAAGACGACCTTTTTCAATCTAATAAGCGGCCAGTTGACCCCCGTACGCGGGAAGGTCTTTTTCAAGGGGATGGACATTACCTCCCTGCCGGTGCACAGCCGGGCCCGGCTTGGGCTTGGACGATGCTTTCAGATAACCAACGTATTTCCGAGGTTGACCGTATTAGAAAACGTAAGGCTGGCTGTGCAGGCCAAAGCGCAAATCGGCTATCGTCCCTTGACGCCGGCGAAGCGCTTTGCCGAGCTTGAGGCCAAAGCCCTGGAAGTCCTGGATACTGTGGGGTTGACCGGGAAGGCCGGCTCTCTCGCTGTCACCCTGACCCACGGCGAGAAGCGAAAGCTGGAAATAGCCATCGTGCTGGCCATGGACCCAGAGGTGCTGCTCCTGGACGAACCCACAGCAGGTATTTCCCTGGAAGAGGTGCCGGCCATGATAGAGCTGTTGGAACGGCTGAAGCAGAAGCGGGACCGGACCATCCTGCTGGTGGAACACAAGATGGACATGGTCTTGTCTCTCTCGGATGAGATCCTGGTTCTGTTCAACGGGACCGTGCTGGCCCAGGGCCTGCCGGAGGAGATCGTGCAGGATGAGAGGGTGCAGAGGGCCTATCTAGGAGGGGGCATGACTTGATACTCAGGGTTGAGGGGCTCGAAACCTATATCGGCGAATTCCATATTCTCCAAGGGGTTTCCCTGGAAGTGCCGCCGGGAGAGGTAACTGTGATTCTCGGCCGCAACGGCGCGGGGAAGACCACCACCCTGCGTTCTATTATGGGCCTGTTACAACCGGCGCGGGGGGAGATCCAATTCCAAGGACAACCCATCACAGGCCTCCCCGCCCACATAATCGCCAGAAAGGGCATAGGTTATGTTCCTGAGGACCACGGGATCTTCAGCACCTTAACTGTGGAGGAGAATTTACGCCTGGCCCTGGGGTCCAGGAGGGAAGAGCTCCTGGAGAAGGTGCTGGAGCTCTTCCCAGACCTCAAGGTGGCCTTGCGTAAGAGGGCGGGCAGCCTCAGCGGAGGGCAGAAACAGATGCTCGCCCTGGGACGTGCACTGGTTACGGAGAGCCGGTTGCTCTTGATTGATGAGCCCAGCAAGGGCCTGGCTCCCTTTATGGTGGAAAAGGTGGGCGAGGTCATAAGACAAATCAAAGAGGAGACTACCGTCGTCTTAGTGGAACAGAATTTCAACCTGGCCAGCGCCGTCGGGGACAGGTATTACATCGTCGACGATGGCCGAACGGTTGCCCACGGCGAGGTGGCGGAGTTAGTACGTGACACCTCTTTGCAACAGCGTTACCTGGGTGTGAGCTTGCATAGGCACTAGATTTGGGCCTGTCTTGGAGGGCCCGAGTTCGACAGTTACGA
>DFND01000065.1:0-254 GCA_002375895.1 Firmicutes bacterium UBA3576 | reverse complement strand
CCCGAGTTCGACAGTTACGAGTGAAAATTGAACATGGTCAGGAACAAGAACCCTTGATTTTCAAGGGTTTCGGGCATTGAGGATGCTGTAAAATCGGAAAACGCATAGATACACGTTCTTAAGCCGCAAGTATTGCCAAGGCGGGAATACACGCAGTATAATATAGACATGTACATAAGAATTACGCAGCGCAAGAACAAAGACGGTTCGGTAACCCGTTACGTACAACTAGCCCACAACGAATGGGACCCTGT
>DFND01000066.1 GCA_002375895.1 Firmicutes bacterium UBA3576 | reverse complement strand
GGGGGGCTCGTGCGCTTTCATGAGGAGGGGCGGACGCTACGAGGCCTGTACTACCGGGGCGGGCCGCTGCCGGGCCGCGTGGAGGTGCAGGTGGAGAACCTCTCCGAGGACGTCCTGCGGCTGAGCTTCTCCGAGGTCCCCGGCTGGCTGGCCTTGGAGCCCGCTGACCTCACCCTGCCGCCGGGCACCTCCAGGCCGCTGGCGCTCCTCTTCCGTGGTCGCGATCCGGGCCTCTACAGCGGGGTCATCCGCGCTGCGGCCGGCCAAGGGCCAGCGCCCGAGCTGTGGGATACCGTCATCATACCCTACGAGTTCACGAGGGATAATAACTGGAGCGTGTCGGCCGAGGGGGAGCTGGGCCCCGGCCGGTACGCGCGGTATTTCTTCCGCGTTCCCCCGGGCGCCACCGAGCTGTCGCTGACCCTGAGGACGGCCCTGGACGAAGACAGGGCCCCCCTGGGTAGGGTGCGCCTCCAGGTCTTCCGGCCTGACGGCAGCATGGCCTACACGGGCGATTACGTGGGCGCCCCCAGGGAAACCGGGCTCAACATGACGCGCTACACCCTACATCAGCCCGAGCCGGGGGCCTGGGAGGTGGTCGTCTACAGCTCGGCGTCCCTCTCCGATTACGGGCTCGAGGCCTCCCGGTACTTCGTCGGGGCTCGGGTTAGCGGCATCTGTGCTGAGGGGCCCCTGCGGCTGTGGCTCCCCGCCGGCGAGGAGGCGGTGACCCTGGAGTCGACGCTGACTCTCATCAACCAGGACTGGGGTTTCTTCGGCGGCGCCGAGGGGTACGGGCTCTATGAGCGGCCGCTGTTCACCAGGCGGAAGCTCGATCTTAACGCCGACGGCACCAGGACCTACCTCCTCGACCCCGTGGAGTCGTTGGAGCTCTTGAGGGTGGAGATCGCCAACCCCGACGCGCCCGTGGCCGACCTGGACCTCTTTCTGTACCGCTACCGGGAGGGTGGCCTGGAAGAGGTGGCCTCCTCCAGACGGGCTGGGACCAGCCACGAGGTGATCGAGGTCCAGGACCCGGAGCCGGGAGAGTACGTCGTCCTGGTCGAGGGGTACGCCTCTCGTGCTGGCACTTCCTTCGACCTCATCGAGGTGCGTCTACCGGCCGCCGGGGCGGTCGTGCTCGAGGACTCACCGGCCTACCACCGGCTCGGTGAGTCGTGGGAGGTGCCCCTGCGGGTGACGGTGCCGCCTGGCGAGGGCCGATACCTGGCGTATATACTGGTCAGGAACCTTACCTCGGGCGAGGCTGTGGCGGTGCTGCCCCTGGAGGTGTGGAGAGGGGGCGAGCCCTTGGTGGCTCAGGTAAGCTATCCCGCCCTCGAGGTAGGCGAGCCGGGGTACCTCAGGGTAACGGTCAGGGATTCCCGGAGTTGGGCGCCCGTGGAGGCCAGGGTTACGGTAAAGGGCGTGGCCTATGAGACCACCGGGGGAGAGGTCTTCGTGCCCTACACGCTGCAGAGCGCGCTGGACCGGCTGGACATCCTGGTGGAGACCGAGCGCGTCTATCAGCAGGTGACCCTTCCGGTGAGGGTGAAGTATCAAGGGGCGGGCGCGTCGCCGTCCGAGCCCGTGCCCGAGAGCTGGCGCAGGCGCCTCTACCATCTCAGGCGGACGACGCTGGGCGAGCGAGAGGCATCGCACGAGGGGTTCTGAGACATAAGGCAACAGGGAGGTATCGCGCGGGATGCAGTTGTTCATCGACACCGCCAACGTGAGCGAGATCAGGGAGGCCCACGACCTCGGCGTCATCAGCGGGGTCACCACCAACCCCACTCTGGTGGCCAAGGAGGGCCGGGAGTTCAAGGAGGTCTTGGAGGAGATAGCGGGGATAGTCTCCGGGCCCATCAGCGCTGAGGTGCTGGCCACCGAGGCCGAGGGCATGGTTGTGGAGGCCCGTGAGCTCGCCGCCATCAGCGACAACATCGTGATCAAGATCCCCATGACGGCCGAGGGCCTCAAGGCGGCTAAGAGACTCAAGGCCGAGGGCATAAGGACCAACGTCACGCTGGTCTTCTCGGCCAATCAGGGCCTGCTGGCGGCCCTAGCCGGCGCCACCTACGTCAGCCCCTTCGTCGGCCGGCTGGACGACGTGGGACAGGACGGCATGGAGGTCGTGGAGCAGCTGAGCGAGATCTTCGAGGTCCACGGCCTGGAGACGAGGATCATAGCCGCCAGCATCCGGCACCCCCAGCACGTGCTGGAGGCGGCGCTGGCCGGCGCGGACATCGCCACAGTGCCCTACCCGGTCCTCATGCAGATGCTGAAACACCCCCTTACGGAGGTCGGAATCGAACGGTTTTTGGCGGATTGGCGGAAGGCGAAGGTCAGGCGTTGACCGCGTTACCCCGCGGTGCTATGATCATAACGCCGCGAGAGCACTAGGCCTTCCCAATCGCCTCGACGACAGGCGGGGGCCTAGGTGCCAGGCCCCCTGAACCTACCACTATTCGCTTTCCGAGGTATAAATCATCAGCAGAGTGGTAATAGATAGCAGGGCAGGACCCTTCAGATACGCCAATCCGAGCCTTTTCCTCTTTAGCTGAACACCTTTTCCCTTTTCAAAGGTCGGTGGGGTTGAAACTTGTTCTTTGTGAGGTGGCAAGAGATTTGAACGTGAGCGAACTGGAAGCCATGACCTTGCCGGAGTTGCACAAGATAGCCAAAAAGCTCAACATCGCCGGCTATAGCTCTCTTAGGAAAAAGGAACTGGTCTTCGCCATTATCAAGGCCGAGACGGAGCAGGACGGCATGATGTTCGTGGAGGGAATCCTGGACATCATGCCCGACGGCTACGGGTTCCTACGGCCCGGCGACTACCTTCCCTCCGGCGACGACATCTACGTCTCTCCTTCCCAGATCAGGCGCTTTGACCTCAGGACAGGTGATCTTATCTCCGGCAAGGCCCGGCAGCCCAAGGACAACGAGCGGTATTGCGCCCTACTCAGGGTCGACGCCGTCAACGGGGTAGACCCCGAGGAGCTGGTCGACAGGGTGCACTTCGAGGCCCTCACCCCCATCTTCCCCGAGGAGCGTTTTCAGATGGAGGTCAGGCCAGAGGACATCTCCACCCGCCTGATCGACCTCATCGCCCCCATCGGATACGGCCAGAGGGGGCTTATCGTGTCCCCGCCCAAGGCGGGCAAGACGGTGCTTCTCAAGAAGATAGCCAACAGCATCACGGCCAACCATCCGGACACCGTCCTCATGGTCCTCCTCATCGATGAGCGACCGGAGGAGGTCACTGACATGGAGCGGTCGGTCCAAGGGGAGGTCGTCAGCTCTACCTTCGACGAGCTCCCCGACAACCACGTCAAGGTGGCCGAGATGGTGCTGGAGAGGGCCAAGCGGCTGGTGGAGCATGGTAAGGACGTGGTGATCCTCCTGGACAGCATCACCCGTCTGGCCAGGGCCTACAACCTCGTTATCCCCGTGAGCGGGCGGACGCTCTCCGGCGGCCTCGATCCGGCGGCCCTGCACAAGCCGAAGCGGTTCTTCGGGGCGGCGAGAAATATCGAGGGTGGCGGCAGCCTGACCATCCTGGCGACGGCCTTGGTGGACACGGGAAGCCGCATGGACGACGTTATCTACGAGGAGTTCAAGGGTACGGGCAACATGGAGCTGCACCTGGACCGCAAGCTAGCCGAGCGGCGGATCTTCCCGGCCATCGATATCAAGCGCTCGGGCACCAGGAAGGAGGAGCTCTTGTTCACGAAGGAGGAACTGGAGATCATCTGGGCCCTGCGCAGGATGATGAACTCCCTGAGCACCACCGAGGCCACGGAGCTCCTGGTCGACCGACTGGGGCGGACCAAGTCGAACCTGGAGTTTCTGGCGCTGGTGCAAAAGGAGGTTCAGAAAGAGGCAGCCAAGAGCTCTTAAGGGTGAGGGAACATCAATGGGGCCGCATGATGACCACATGCGGCCTCTTTTTGTGCGTATAAATTCCAGTACAATCAACAAGATATTAGGGAAACCAAAAGAGGAGGGGTGTTACCGTAAATAAGTATCGCTCTCTACAGTACAAACAGGGGTGAGAAAAGTGCCTAAAGCCTTCTTCAACGGCCTTCGGGCCCTGGCCATCGTCCTAGCCCTGTTGTTTATCTGGGCCATGGCCACCGAGGGCTGGACCGGGGAGATGCTCCGACACCTGAGACAGGAGCCCTCCGCCGGCGGAGCTAGGCAAGATGGCTCGACTCCGACATCAGCGGCTCCCCCGGCGATCGGCGGACCTGACCTAGAGGGTCTGATCTACGTCGTTCGGGCGGGGGACACCTTGTGGGATATATCCAGACGGCACGGAGTGACCGTTCAGGCGGTGGTGGCCGTCAACGGCCTGGCCGACCCGGATTCCATCGTCATCGGCCAGCGCCTGATCATCCCCGCCGAGGGGCACCTGGTCCACGTGGTCCGGGCGGGCGATACCTTGTGGGGTATCGCCAGGAGGTATAACGTCCGTCTAGCGGACATCATCGAGGCCAACCCGAAGGTCGACCTGCGCCGGCTGGTCGTCGGCCAGAGGATAAAGGTGCCCGCGGCAGAGCCGGCGACGGTCCGGGTGGCGGCCGTGAGCGGCGGACGGTATATCTGGCCCCTGCGGGGACGTCTGACCAGCTATTACGGGCCTCGCTGGGGCCGGTTCCACCACGGCATCGACATAGCCGCCTCGCCGGGGGCTCCCGTAATGGCGGCGCGTTCGGGCACGGTAAGGTCCGTGGGGTGGATGGGGGGCTATGGCCTTACGGTGATCGTCGACCACGACGGTGGCCACAGTACCCTCTACGGACACCTGTCCCGCACGGCCGTCCGAGCTGGCGAAGCCGTGAGGGCGGGCCAGGTAATCGGTTACGTCGGAAACACCGGGAACTCGACGGGGCCCCACCTCCACTTCGAGGTCAGGGTGGGCGGGCGGCCAGAGGACCCGCTGCGTTACCTCGAGAGGCGCTAGAGGTCGGCCCGGCTTCGGCCGGGCCGATTGGTTTTTGTGCCTCCGCCGGGCAGGAGGAGAGGCGACGACGGCGAAGGTCTGAGCTCAGAACTTAGGAGAGGAGGTCACCCTTGCTGTCCGTGATCATCTTCGATTGGGGCGGTACGGTAATGAAGAACCTGCCCGGGGCGAGCGGCCCCATGGCCTTCTGGCCCAGGGTCGAGGCGGTAGAGGGCGTCGCCGCGGCCCTGGATGCGCTCTCGCGCTCTCACGTCCTGGCCATAGGCTCCAACGCGGGGGAGTCGAACGCAGAGATGGTTCGCGTAGCCCTGGAGCGCGTGAACCTGACCCAATATTTCGAACACATCTTCACCTCGCGGGACCTCGGCTGCGCGAAGCCGAGCGCGGAGTTCTTTCGGGCCGTGTTGAAGGCCCTCGACTGTCCCCCAGCGGAGGTGGTGATGGTCGGGGACAGCTACGAGATCGACATCCTCGGCGCCCACGCCGCGGGCCTGTGGACCGTGTGGTACAATCCCCATGGGCGGCGCCTTCTTGATAGTGTGGCCGACGGTGAGGTCAGGAGGATGGCCGAGCTCGTACGGGTCATCGCCGAGCTGAAGTCGGCGGCGCTTGGCGAGCGGCTCTGAACGGATTGTTGCGGGCCGCTAAGCCTTATGCTATAATGAACCTGCTGTCTTGCAGCAGAAGGTGGGAGCTTTTATAGACGAGGTGATCTCGATGAAGGCCGGAATTCATCCGGAATACAAGAAGACGGTTATACGTTGTTCCTGTGGTGCCGAATACGAGGTCGGTTCGACCAAGGAAAATCTGCGGGTGGAGGTCTGCTCGGCCTGTCATCCCTTCTTCACCGGCAGCAGGCAGAGGACCCACACGAAGGGCGGGAGGATCCAGCGCTTCAGAGAGAAGTACGGGCTTGAGTAGCGAGATCCGTAAAATCGGTGAGAGGGAGCAGGCCCGGTCCTGCTCTTCCTTCATTTTTTCGGGGGTGAAGGCGTGTCAGATTTCAGCTACGGCGGCCAGGCCGTCATCGAAGGGGTGATGATCAGGGGGCGGGACTCCATCGCCGTGGCCGTGCGCAGGCCCGACGGCGAGATAGTGGTGCACAGGAACGAGCTGCCCTCCTGGACCCGGAGGTGGCCCGGCAGAAGGCTTCCCCTGATGCGCGGCGTGGCGGCACTGGTGGAATCCATGGCCCTGGGCATTGACGCGCTGCTGCTCTCCGCCAACGAGTCCCTTCCCGAGGGGGAGGAGAAATTAGGGCGGGGAGAGACGGCCCTCGCGGTAGCCGTCAGCGTCGTGGTGGCCGTGGCCGTGTTCATGGTCCTCCCGACCCTGATCGTGGGGGCGGCCCGCGGCTGGCTGGAGGCGCCCCTCTGGCTCAACCTCCTCGAGGGCCTCATCCGGATCGGTTTCCTCGTGGGTTATATTCTCCTCATCTCCCGGATGGAGGACGTGCGACGGGTGCTCGAATACCACGGGGCGGAGCACAAGGTCATCCACGCCTACGAGGAGGCCGGGGAGCTCACCGTGGAGGAGGCCCGGTCCAAATCAGCCCTGCACGTGAGGTGTGGGACCAGTTTCCTGCTCTTCGTGGTCGTGGTGAGCATCCTGTTGTTCTCCTTCTTCGGCTGGCCGGGGATTTGGGCCAGGATCGCCACCAGGCTGGCGCTCCTGCCCGTCATCGCCGGTGTATCCTATGAGATAATAAAACTGTCCGGCAGGAGCTCCTGGGGCCCCTTGAAGCTGCTGGTCCTGCCGGGCCTCTGGCTGCAGAGGCTCACCACGCGGGAGCCCAGTGACGATCAGATTGAGGTGGCGCTCGCGGCCCTGAGGGCAGTCCTGGAGGCTGAACGGAGCCGGCGCCCTCAACTACAGCTGGTAAGGTGATGAGCATGTTCGAGAGGCTCGAGGATGCCGTCAAGAGATATGAGGAGCTCGGCCGTCTGATCAGCGACCCCGCGGTTATCGCCCGGCAACGGGAATGGCGGGAGTACGTTAAGGAGCACGCCCACCTCGAGAAGCTCGTGGGCAAGTACAATCAGCGGAAGAAGCTGGCGCGAGAGCTCGAGGAAGCACGGGAGATGGCCGCGGAGGAAGTCGATCAGGAGCTCAAGGAGCTGGCCGAGCAGGAGGTCAAGGACATTACCGCTCGCCTGAAGGAGCTCGACCGGGAGCTCAAGATCCTCTTGCTGCCCCGCGACCCCATGGACGACAAGAACGTGGTCGTGGAGATCCGTGCCGGCGCGGGAGGGGAGGAGGCCGCCCTCTTCGCCGGCGACCTGTTCCGGATGTATCTGCGCTATGCCGAGCGGCAAGGGTGGCGGACGGAGGTCCTCAGCAGCCATGAGACGGACATCGGCGGCTTCAAAGAAGTGATCTTCGTGGTGGAGGGGGACGGCGCCTACAGCAGGCTGAAGTTCGAGAGCGGGGTGCACAGGGTCCAGCGCATTCCCGCCACCGAGTCCGGCGGCCGCATCCACACCTCCACAGCTACCGTCGCCGTCCTTCCCGAGGCCGAGGAGGTCGACGTGGAGATCAACCCAGAGGACCTTCAGATCGATACCTTCTGCGCCAGCGGGCCCGGCGGACAGCACGTTAACAAGACGGAATCGGCGGTCAGGATCACCCACCTGCCCACGGGTCTGGTGGTAACCTGCCAGGACGAGAAATCCCAGCACAAGAATCGGGCCAAGGCCATGCGGGTGCTCCGCGCCCGTCTCCTCCAGCTGCTGCAGGAACAGCAGCATGCCGAGCTGGCCGCGGCGCGAAGGGCGCAGGTGGGCACCGGCGATAGGTCCGAGCGCATCCGGACCTACAACTTCCCCCAGAACAGGGTCACTGACCATCGCGTAAACCTGACGCTGCATCGGCTCCACGACGTCCTGGAGGGAGACATAGACGAGCTGGTGGAGGCCCTCATCGCCGCCGAGCAGGTAGAGAGGTTGAAGAGGGCGGAATGAGGACGGTGGCGGACCTCATCGCCGCCGGCGCCTCCAGGTTGCCGGTGGACAACCCCCGGCGAGAGGCCAGGCTCTTGTTGGCCAGGGTCCTGGGGCGGGACCCCGATAGGCTCTACCTCCGGCCTGACGAGCTGGTATCCGCCGGAGAGGAGGAACTTTTTTTTAAGTTGATCTCAGAACGGGGGGCCCTCAGGCGCCCCCTTCAGTATATCCTCGGCACGGCCGAGTTCATGTCCTTGGAGTTCGAGGTGGGGCCTGGGGTTATGGTCCCCCGGCCAGAGACCGAGATCCTGGTGGAAAGGGCGCTGGAGGTCATCGGGGGCCGGGCCGTGAGCATCTTGGACGTGGGGACGGGAAGCGGCGCCATCGCCGTGAGCCTCCTGGTCTACGCTCCTCGTGCCCGGGCGATGGCCACCGACCTGAGCCCCAGGGCCCTGGGGATCGCCGCCAGAAACGCCGCCCGCCACGGGGTGGCCGACAGGGTTGAGTTCCGTTGCGGTGACCTCCTTGAGCCGGTGAGGGGCCAGTCTTTCGACCTAGTAGCGGCTAACCTGCCCTACATCCCCACCGGGGACCTGGCGGGGCTTGAGCCCGAGGTGAGGGAGCACGAGCCGCGACTGGCCCTGGACGGGGGGCCGGACGGCCTGGACCTCTATCGGAAGCTCATCCCCGGAGTCCCGGCAGCCCTCGCGGAGGGGGGCGCCTTACTGGTGGAGATATCGCCGGGACAGGCCCGGGACGTGGCGGATATGATGCTCCAGGCCGGGCTGGTGGGCTTGGAGGTCCTGTCGGATTACTCCGGGCGGGACAGAGTAGTCCTCGGGCGAAGGAGGGTTAAGAGTGCGTCTGGTGAGAGGGACTGAGGTTCTCCCTGTAGATCCGATGGCGCCCGACAGGTTCAGCCTAGAGCGGGCGGCTGAGGTGATCAGGGGCGGAGGCCTCGTGGCCTTTCCCACCGAGACGGTTTATGGGCTCGGGGCCAACGGGCTTGACGGGGAAGCCGTCCGCCGCATCTTCCAGGCCAAGGGGCGGCCCGCGGACAACCCCCTCATCCTCCACTTCGACGCCCTGGAGGCGGTCCTGCCGCTGGTGCGAGAGGTCCCCGACTGGGCGCGGGAGCTGGCCCGGCGTTTCTGGCCGGGCCCTCTGACGCTGGTCCTGAAGGGGGCGCGCCTGGTCCCGGCGGCGGTGACGGCCGGCCTGGACACGGTGGCCGTGCGCGTGCCTGACAACGCCATCGCCCTCGGGCTCATCCGGGCGGCGGGGGTGCCCATAGCGGCGCCCAGCGCCAACCTATCGGGGAAGCCGAGCCCGACGACGGCAGAACACGTGGTGGCCGACCTGGCGGGAAGGATCGAGATGATCCTCGACGGCGGTCCCACTGGCATAGGAGTGGAGTCCACCGTGCTTGACGCGAGCGGCGACCGGCCCAGGATATTGAGGCCCGGTGGGGTGAGTAGGGAGGCGCTGGAGGAGGTCCTCGGGCCGCTGGATGAGCCCGTGACTGCCTCTGACCGCCCTCGCTCGCCGGGGATGAAATACGCGCACTATTCGCCTGACGCCGCCCTGTACTTGGTGGAGCATCCCAACAGGGATTGGGTGGCCCGGACGGTCCGAGAGCTCGCGCGGCGGTTCCTCGCCGAGGGGCGCAGGGTAGGCATCATCGTCGGGGCCGAGCACGTGGACGCTTACCTGGCCCTGGCCGGGCCCGACCGGCTGACGGTGATGTCCCTGGGCCGAGGGGACCGGGAGGTGGCGGCCAACCTGTTCGCTGCTCTGCGGGCCATGGACGAGCGGGGGGTGGAGGTGCTTATCTGCGAGGGGTATCCTGAGACGGGGCTCGGCTACGCCGTCATGAACCGGCTCCGCAAGGCGGCCGACCGGATCGTGAAGCCGGATGGGGCCGACCTCGAGGGGAAGGGAGGCAGTTGACACCCCTCGAGCCAGTTGGTATCCTCGTAGGGAGAGAACCACTGGAGGGCGTCCTGATGAAGGTCCTGTTCGTATGTACGGGCAATACCTGTCGCAGCAGCATGGCTGAGGCCCTGCTGAGGGCTCTGTTGCGACGGCGGGGGCTCGAGGAGCGGATAACGGTGGCCTCGGCCGGCACGGCGGCGTCGCCCGGGGCGCCGGCCACCATCGCCGCGGTGGAGACCTTGAAGGAGATGGGGATCGACCTCAGCGGGCACGTGGCCCGGACCGTGACCCCTGAGGAGGTCAGAGAGGCCGACCTGGTGCTGACCATGACCAGGGAGCACAAGCGGCAGCTCAGGGAGCTGGTCCCCGACGCCGGAGACAAGATTTATACCCTCAAGGAGTTCATCCTTGAGGAGGCGGTTGCGGAGCGCGAGCGGCGGCGGGCGGAGCTCCGTAGGGCCATCGAGGCCAAGCGGAGGAAGTTCGAGGAGGTTCACGGGGTCGAGATCGAGGCCCTGCGCAAGAGGCGCGAGGAGCTGCTGGAGGAGCTGGACAGGGTAGAGGGGCTTCTCCAGGCGTGGGAGCGCCTTGAGGAGGAGGAAGTGGCCGAGGAGCGGCGGTCTCTGGATGAGGTGGAGGCCGCGCTCAGTGAGCTTGACGTCAAGGACCCCTTCGGGCAGGCCCTGGACGTCTACAGATCCGTGGCCGGAGAGCTCTCCGAGCTTCTCGAGAGATTGATCTCCAAGCTGGAGAAGTCGACCCCCTAAGAGGGGGTCTTTCTTGTGCGCCCGGCATGGGCG
>DFND01000090.1 GCA_002375895.1 Firmicutes bacterium UBA3576 | reverse complement strand
GGCGGGGGCCCCCACCAGCAGGTGCCAGACTCGGATCTCGGCCCGCCATCCCCTCCGACCGGCCTCCAGGAGCGTCGACTCGTCCCTCCGGAAGGTGAGCAGGGCCCAGGCGAGCGCCACCGCCGCCGGCGGGCCCAGATAGGAGAGCTTGACGCCGCGGAAGGAGGCCAGCTTGAGTACATAGACGACGTCCCCCAACAGGGCGTTTACCAGCACCCCGCCAACGGTGGAGAGGAGGGAGGCGCCCAGGACGACCAACAGCAGGCGCGCCGGGCCCTTCCGGTCGGCTGAGGTGAGGAACAGCCCCGCGCCGAGGCTCCCCAGGGCGGGGAAGGTCAGGGCCGCCATGAGGGCCATAGCCTGCCGCGCCAACTGGTTGAAGGGGCTCAGCAGGCCGGCTATTCCCACCAGTCCGAGCGCCAGGGATAGTACCGCCGCCGGCCCGGCATCAAACCCCATTAGCCGCAGGGCCGTCCTGAGCAGCAGATAGACCCCGCCGAGCAGGCCGCCCAGGAGGGCCAGCTGCAGGAGGAGGGGGACCTCGTAGCGCTCGAAGCTCTCCGCGGGGCCGATCTCGTAGCCCGACGCCTCGAGCTCCTGGCTGATGGACTCTATGAACCTGAGGTTCTTCATCATGGTCGCCCGGGGCGTGTTACCGGTCTGAAGGGGCTTGATGAAGAAGATCCTGTTGTTCCGGTCCTTGACGGCCAGGCTGAAGCTCACCGGGTTCTGGTGAGGGTAGGGCGGGAACACTCGGATCCCCTTGAAGCCCACCGCCTCAGCCAGGATCTCGCCGCCGCGAACGGAGTACCCCTCCAGCACGGCGAAGGAGTAACCGCCCTCCTCGAGGAGCCGGGCGGTGACCTCTATGGCGTCCGGATAGCCGAAGACCTCGGGCGGGGCGAGGAAGATGGCCTCAACTCCCCCTATGGCCTCGATCTCCGCGAAGGTGGCGGCGATGTAGTCCTCATCAACCCAGCCGCGGTTGGTCAGGATCGGGAGGATGCGGAAGCCCATCTCCTCGAGCCGCAGGACGTCGGGCCCGAAGAACCCGACCTCCACAGTCCGCAGGACCACGGGATCAGCGGCCACCATGAGGGCCGCGGGCGACATCCTCACCCTGTCCGGGCCCAGGACGGGCTCAAGGCCCCGCTGCAGCCATTCCAACGTGGCCACATCCCCCAGGAGGTATACCCAATTCGGATCCACGTCCGCGGTGCTCTTCCCGGCCAGCCTGAGCTCGTCGATGAAGGCCGGCCCGGCGAGGACCCGGATATGGCCGTCTCTCTCGAGCTCCTCCAGGGTCTTGCCCTTCAGGGCGATGGTGGTCACACCGGCCTCCCTGGCGAGGCGTAGGAACTCGTAGAGGTCGAACCCCTGCACGGCGGCAAGGTGGCTCGTCTGCCTGTAGTCTAGGGCCAGCTCCACCCTCCGGCCGATCTGCAGGGTGGCGCTCCGGCCCCAAAAGACCACGAGGCTGGCCACGAGCCCCAGCGATATCAGTATCCAGGCGATGATGGAAAAGCGGCGCAAATCCTTCACCCTCTAACGACAAGAGAAGCCGCAGGATGACCCTGACGGCTTCCCGCTATCTGCGCCCATGGCCTCCTACCTGACGTCCGCCGCGCCACGCACCATGACGATAACCCGGGTTATCGCCCTGAGGCCCCGGCCGTCACTCCGGGGGACGATCAGGAGGTGATTGGCCGAGATCCTCTCGCCGTCGGCCACATCGCGGCCCTCGGTGACGTCCGACAGCCCGCCGGCCGCGCTCCCCACGGCCACCGCCTGGCCCGTCCTGAGGATGATCTCGGTGCCCGCGGCGCATTCCAGCACCTGTCCCGGCTCGAGGACTATAATCCGCAGGCCCACTTGTTCGTCGACGTAGCTTCTGCTGACCAGGGGGTCCGCGGCCGAGCCAGGCTCGGGCGCACTGGCCCTAGCTCCCACGACTACCATCAACGCTACTGCGACGGCCAGGACCACCCCGGCCCGGCCGATCTTGAATAATGCCCTCATGCGTCTCACTCCCCGGCGCTGACGCCCGTTATTACCAGCTCACCGTCGCGCATCTCCACCGCCTTGACCTCCATGGGCATGGGCAGCCGTGAGAGGTCCATGAACATCTCCGGCGCGCCGATCATGTCCAGGACCTTCTCCCTGAAGTCGGCGGGCAGCGGGATATCGTCGACCCGGAGGTCATCGATCTCGAAACCCACCTTGTCCCTGCCCACGGGCACGAACCTCCCGCTGGCCTCGATGCGGAAGGTCCTGTTCTGGAAGGTTACATACCCCGTCAGGACCGCCTTGTCCTTCCGGAGGATTATGGCACCGTCCCTGATGCCGTCGACGCCCCGCCAAAGGTAGTCGATGAGGTTCGCCTCCCCTATGGTTATCTCGGTCTCCACGGGGCCCGACTCCTCGATGGTGATCTCCCTGTTAAGCAACAGGTCCCTCATGTTTACGGAGAGGCCCTGAATGGAGGTCCTGACCTTATCGATGATCAGGGACGCCGCCCTTACGTTCCTGGCCTCCACCGTCACCACGTCGAACTTACCCAACAGCATCCGCGCGGTGGGGTAGGCCTCCAGGCTGAGCTCCACCTCTCCCCCCGACAGCTTGGCCAGAGCCGCCTCAGTTCCCTTCTCCACCACCGTCGGGAGAACCCATTGCACCATGACCGCGACCAGCACCACGAGGATCACCACGGCCAACAACACTCGTCCCATGTCCGTCTCCCCCCTGACTTCTAGGGCTGCCTCTCACTTCGCCTCCGGCCGTTCACCTTCCTCTTCACGCGCTCCTGGCTTGCTGCTCCAAGTAGGCGTGTATGAACTCGTCTATCTCCCCGTCCATGACCGCGTTCACATTGCCCGTCTCCACGCCCGTGCGGTGGTCCTTGACGAGGGTGTAGGGTTGGAAGATATAGGAGCGGATCTGGTTGCCCCAGGCTATCTCCCGCTGTTCTCCCCGCAGCTCGGCCAGCTCCCGGGCGCGTTCCTCCTCCATGCGCTCTATGAGCTTGGCCTTCAGGATCTTCATGGCCGTCGCCCGGTTGGCGCGCTGGGACCGCTCCTTCTGGCACTGCACGACGATCCCGGTGGGCAGGTGGGTGATGCGCACGGCGCTGTCGGCCTTGTTGACGTGCTGGCCGCCCGGCCCGCCCGCCCGGTAGGTGTCGATCTTCAGGTCATCGGGGTTGATCTCCACATCGTCCACGCCCTCTATGTCCGGCATCACGTCCACCGAGGCGAAGGAGGTGTGGCGCCTGCCCGAGGCATCGAAGGGGGAGATGCGGACCAGGCGGTGCACTCCCCTCTCCGCCTTGAGGAACCCGTAGGCGTTGGCCCCGGCGATGAGCAGGGTGGCGCTCTTTATGCCGGCCTCCTCACCGTCCAGGAGGTCCAACACCTCCACCCGGAAGTCGTGTCGCTCGGCCCAGCGGGTGTACATCCGCATGAGCATGGCCGCCCAGTCCTGGGACTCGGTGCCGCCCGCGCCGGGATGCAGGAAGAGTATGGCGTCGTTCCGGTCGTACTGGCCGGTGAGGAGCACCTGGACCTCGAGGGTGGCCGCCCTCCTCTTGAGGTCCCGGAGGCCCTCCTCGATCTCCCCCTTGACGGAGAGGTCCGCCTCCTCCACGGCCAGCTCCAGGAGCATGTCCAGGTCCTGCACGTCGGCCTGGAGTTTCTCATAGGCCTCCAGGGGCTCCTTGAGGGCCTTGAGCTCATCCACGACCCTCCGGGCCTCCTCCTGGTCGTCCCAGAAGCCCGGCTGGGCCATGCGCGACTCCAGCTCCCTCAAGACCTCCTCTTTAGCCGAGGGGTCAAAGAGACCTCCCGATCTCGGCGACCTTCGCCTTTAGTTCAGCCATAGCTCTGGCCAATTCCTCCAACATGTGAGCATCCTCCTATCTGCCGCAACACTTCTTGTATTTCTTCCCGCTGCCGCAGGGGCAGGGGTCGTTTCGCCCGACCTTCTTTCCCTTCACCACGGGCTTCGGCTTCGGGGCCTCGCCGCCCACAGCCTGTACGTAGCCCCGTTCGGCGATGCCGGCGGCGCCGAGGCTCACGTCGCTCTCGTGCGTGGCGTCCTGCACGGCGACCAACCTCTGCCGCTCCGGCTCCCGGACCACGTGCAGCTTGAAACAGTATCTGACTATGTCCTCCTTGATGCTCTCGATCATGCCCTGGAACATCTCATAGGCCTCTTTCTTGTACTCCACGAGAGGATCTCGCTGGCCGTAGGCGCGGAGGGATATGCCCTCGCGGAGGTCGTCCATGTTCGCCAGGTGATCCATCCACTTGGCGTCCACAACCCGCAGCATGACCACGCGCTCGAGCTCTCGCATGACCTCGGCCCCGTACTCCTCCTCCCGGCGCGCGTACAGGTCGCGGGCCCCCTGGAGGATATGCTCCCTGAGCTGTTGGCGGATCTCGCGGCGGCCGGCGTCCTCCCTTATCATGTTCATGATCTTCTCCCGGTCCAGGGCCCCGGGCTTGAAGATCAGGTGCTCCAGGTGGTCCACGAGCCCCTTGACGTCCCACTCCTCGGGGACGAGGCTCTCGTGGGCGTACATCCCAAGGGCCGTATCGACCACGTCCTCCAACATCTCCAGAACGTTCTCGCGCAGATTATCGCCCTCGAGCACCATCCGCCGCTGCTCGTAGATGACCTCCCGCTGCTTGTTGAGGACGTCGTCGTACTCGAGGACGTGCTTCCGGATGTCGAAGTTCCGGGCCTCCACCCTCTTCTGAGCCATCTCGATGGCCCGGCTGACCAGGGGGTGGTCTATGGGCTCGTTCTCGTCCACCCCCAACCGATCCATGAGGCCGGCGATGAGGTCCGCGCCGAAGAGGCGCATGAGGTCGTCCTCCAGGGACAGGTAGAACTGGGAGGAGCCGGGGTCGCCTTGGCGCCCAGAACGACCTCTGAGCTGGTTGTCGATCCGGCGGGCCTCGTGCCTCTCCGTCCCTATGATGTACAGGCCGCCGAGCTCCTTCACGCCCTCACCCAGGACTATGTCCGTGCCTCGGCCCGCCATGTTGGTGGCGATGGTCACCGCCCCGCGCTGTCCGGCCTGGGCGACGATCTGCGCCTCCCTCTCGTGGTACTTGGCGTTCAACACCTCGTGCTTGATGCCCTCGCGCTTTAAGAGCTCGCTGAGCTGCTCGGACTTCTCTATGGAGACGGTGCCCACCAGCACGGGCTGACCGCGCCTGTGCCTTTCGATGATGTCCTTCACCACCGCCCTGAACTTGGCCCTCTCGGTCTTCAGGATGACGTCGGGAAGGTCCTCCCTGATCATGGGCTTGTTGGTGGGGATGACCACCACGTCCAGACCGTATATCTTCCGAAACTCCTCCGCCTCCGTGGCCGCGGTGCCGGTCATGCCGGCCAGCTTGTCGTACATCCTGAACAGGTTCTGGAAGGTAATGGTGGCCAGGGTCTGACTCTCGTCCTCGATCTTGACCCCTTCTTTGGCCTCAATAGCCTGGTGGAGGCCGTCGCTGTACCGCCGGCCGAACATGAGCCTCCCCGTGAACTCGTCTACGATGATGACCTGCCCGTCCTTGACCACGTAGTCGCGATCCCGCTTCATGAGACAACGGGCACGCAGCGCCTGGTTCAGGTAATGGGAGAGGTCCATGTGCTCGTTGTCGAACAGGTTCTCGACCCCGAGCATCTTCTCCACACGGGCGATGCCCTCCTCGGTGGGCGTCACAGTGCGCGCCTTCTCGTCCACCGTGAAGTCCCGCCCCTCCTCGAGCCGAGCCGCAATCTTGGCGAAACGGTAGTAGAGCTCGGTGGACCTCCGGCCCTTCCCAGAGATGATCAGCGGGGTCCTGGCCTCGTCGATGAGGATGCTGTCCACCTCGTCGACGATGGCGTAATGGAGGTCGCGGTGGACGATGTCCTCCTTGTACAGGACCATGTTGTCGCGGAGGTAATCGAAACCGATCTCGTTGTTGGTGCCGTAGGTGATATCGGCCGCGTAGGCGTCCTTCCTCTCCTGCGAGCTCAGGCCGTGGACGATGAGGCCCGTCCTTAGGCCGAGAAAGCTGTAAACCTGGCCCATCCACTCGCTGTCCCTCTTGGCCAGGTAATCGTTCACCGTAACTATGTGTACGCCCCGTCCTGTGAGGGCGTTGAGGTAGGCCGGCATGGTGGCCACGAGGGTCTTGCCCTCGCCGGTCTTCATTTCGGCGATGTTCCCCTCGTGGAGGACGATGGCGCCCATCACCTGGACGTCGAAGTGGCGCATGTCCAGGGTCCGGCACGCCGCCTCCCTCACCACCGCGAAGGCCTCAGGTAACAGTTCGTCCAGGGTCTCCCCCGCCTCTAGCCGCCGCCGGAACTCTGGGGTCTTGCCCCTGAGCTCTTCATCCGAGAGACGCTCCACCTCCGGCTCCAGGGCGTTGACCCGGTCCACGACCGCTCGGAGGCGTCTGAGCTCCCTCTCGTTATCGTCGAACAGCTGCTGTAAGAATTTAAGCACAGGATTCACCTCTTCCGCGCGAGCGCCCTCCCGCGCGTGCGAGTCACAAAGCGAGACAAGCCGCTAACACTCGTTGTTAAAAGTAAGGGAACCATACGGTTCCCTGTGTTATAGGTCCATGAAGTATTGTAGCATTTTAGCCTCTGTAAATCAATTTCAGGCCCCGGCGGGAAACACTCTCAGGTGTACTTCTTGTGGGTTTTGATCTTGACGTCCTTCCTGAAGCCATGAGCGTGCGGGCCGCGGGTAGCCTGAGCACTGGACCTGGCCTCTCGCGGCACTGGGATGCCTCGCGGGCCGTAAGTCTCAGTGGTCAGGTCTCGGAAGCTCTCACGACGACGAAAAACCCTTCTCCTCCTTGTCAGGACCATCACCTCCGGAGGGTAGTATGCCCCGGAGAAGGCCGCCCACATTATCTCCTGCGCAGGGGAAGCAGTCGACTGAAGCGCGGAGGGACCATGGCCGCTTGGATCAAGATGAACAGGCCTAGGGCCATTATAACGTCTCCTATGCTGATGACCTGAGGCAAGGGATAAGGTGGCGGAAGGATCAACGTATCACCTAGGAAGCCCAGGACCGTTGCATCGCCCATTAACTGGTGGGTAAGGCTCTGATCGGCCGATAACAGTAGCAGCATATCCTCTTGCCCGGTCAGCTCCAGACCCCTGGCCCAAACCGGCATCCGTCCTCCATTTGCCGCGATAACCAGGAAGTTCAAGATCGTGCCGGCGGTCAACAAGGACATGCCCCTGAGTTGAAGGTTGCCAAGCATCATCCACAACAGGGCGACGTAGGACAGGCCGTGGATAAGCGCAGCGTATTCCACCATCCACCCTCGTGCTCCCAGGGCATGTAGAAGAAACTGTAGTCCCGCTGAGATGAGCAGGAAGGGAAGCCTATTGAGCTCGAACTCTGCCAGGCGGGAGAAGCTCCCCTTACGCAGCAGCGCGACGATGATTGCCACGATAAGTGTGCCGGTGAACATCCGATCAGCCTCCTCACTTGGCCTGGGCGGTAGGCAGAGCGTCGGGGAGCACTTGCTCCTCCTCAACTTCTTCGGAGAGAACCTCGATGAAGGCCTCCACACACTGCGGGTCAAACTGCGTGCCAGAGCATCTCCTCAGTTCCTCTATGGCGGCCTTGCGGTCTTTCGTTTCCTTGTATGGTCGGGAGGAGGTCATGGCATCGTAGGCATCGGCCACCGCCACGATCCTGGCGCCCAGGGGGATCTCCTCTCCCTTGAGGCCGTCCGGGTAACCGCTGCCATCGTAACGTTCGTGGTGATGCCGCACCCAGCCAGCGCCCCTACCCAGCATCCTGACACCGCTGATCAGGTCCGCTCCTAACTCAGCGTGTCGCCTCATCTCCTGGTGTTCCTCGACCTTAAAGCGGCCAGGTTTGTTTAAGATCGCATCTCTGATGCCTATCTTCCCTATATCATGCAGTAACCCCACGTATTCCAATAGCTCTATCTGATCCTCTGGGAGTTTGAGCTTCTTGCCTATGGCCACCGCATACCTGGCCACCCTTTCGGAATGACCGAAGGTGTATTGGTCCCTGGCCTCCAGGGCGTTTACCAGAGAGCGAATAGTACTGATGTAGACGTCGCGCATTTCGATGTACAGCTGAAAGGAGTGCCGGGCCACTAGAAGCGGTATGAAGAAGAAGATAACACCTCCGGCGCCAATGATCTGGTAGATGGCCGCGACCACCACCGCTAGAGGTATGAGAACCAGGTAGTTAGTAACCAGCCATTTGAAGTTGACCAGCCACATGCCCAGCAGAGAGACGCCTTCGAGCAGGGAGAGGTATAAAGTGGTAAGGACAATGTTGGTTACGATATAGACCAGGCCCCCTGCGGATAAAGGTATGATATCGCTAACTCCACCGAGGACTCCGAAGGTGCCGCCGAGGGCTTGGTAGACTATCGCCGCTGTAAAAGCGCATACCGCGACTTGACTACGGTTGAAAATCACAGCCTGCCAGGCAACCTTCCCCTGCAACTCGCGCCAGCGAATGGAGCCAAGAGATGCTACTACTGTACCCACAGCTGGATCAAACAAGAGTATGGAAGAATAAATAATGGGGAAACTGACTGAAATCGTCGCATTACCTCTGGGGAGGTTTACCGGCAGAAGTTCTGCCGTGAAGGTTAGAAGCATAAAAAACAGCACAGGGAAGAGGGAGATGCGCATGAATTCATGCCGGAGATGGTATATAATGCCTATGGCCATAGCTATGACAACTGCCCAATACCAATAGAATAACCGTGAATTAGGCTTGAACAAACCCTAGTCCCCCTTCCTCAGCAAGAACCATCAAGATGCAGCCCGGAGGCCCAATCGAGATTAGCCGACCTGAATGGTAGCTCCGCCAGCGAGCACCAGGGCCATCAAGGCCAACAGGACTTTAATGATGCGAGCCACTCAGGGTCTCCTCCAGTTCATCGACATTTGACCTGACCCGCTGCGTCAGATCCAATGCCTCCGCTTGGACGATTCGCAGGGCCTCCGGGTCTGCAAAACCTTTATTTTGCTATCAATAATTCAAAGCGTCGATTCACCGCATTGAGGGTTGCTCTCGCTACTGCCTCCTTGTCGTCATTTCTCAGAAACGAGGAACCTATGTACGTCTCCTCGCCCTGGGGGCCTACGAAGGTTACGGCCACGGTCACGGCCTCGAGTTTACCCAGGGTTAATACACATACGTCCTCCACCGTGAACAGGTATTCACCGTTGAAATAGTCCTCCAGCGCCCTCAAGGTGGCCTCGGCCACGAGACGAAACTTGTTAGCCTTCGAGGCTACTCCCCGCTGGACGCCCTGACAGTAGCTGTCCTCGTATTGCAGGTCCACACGGGCCTCGGCCTGGGAGCCCTCGGTGGTAAAGGAGACCGACTTCAACCTCAGCCTCGCCGGGCCGACAATGAGGTCCAGATCGTCCCTCATCAGCGCCACACTGACCTGCTGGGGCTGCACCTGGAGGCCGTGCCGAGCGGATAAGGCCGCCACGATATCGTACACTACCTGCCGTGCGCCCCTGGCGTCGCTGGCTAGGACGTGGATTTCGGAGGGCTCACCGTCCGCATCGTTGATGACACGGGCGGATATTACTCCAGGTAGACTGCGAATGGTCTGCTCGTATTCGAGGGCCGTCCCGGCCATAACCATCACCCTCTGCAGCAATTCCCTTGACTTTCTTCGACCTGTTAATAGGAATTTCCTGCTAATCAACGCCGACTTCCTAAACCTCTTTCAATTAGATCATCGACCATCAGCCACAAGCCCCCCGATACTACCGAGTGCCCTCCTAAGACGAAGGGTATCTTGGCCTCGACCACCGCCCGCGTAAAGGCACGTATATCCTCATCTTCAATTAACTCCCATCTTCCGAGGTCCGAATAGTAGCGATCCTTGGCACTTACCTGTCCCTTCCAGTGGGCGAAGAGGACCCTGGTGTCCATAAAAACGACATCACAGAGGTCGGAGAGGATTCGAACCAGGTCCCGTGGCCCGACGCGTTCCATCAGGACTCCGATCAGGGACCTGACCTCGCCCCTCTCCTCCCGGCCAAGGGCCTTCATGCCCCGCTCCTCGGAGTAGATACGCAGCCTACAACTGAAGTGAGAGTTGATCTGGGCGATAATGGGGGCCCCGACCCTACCTATTAGGCCCACCTCGGCCATGGGCTTCGTCAGCACCATCGCCGCCCGCTGGAGGTGGGCGGGGTCCCACGCCAGCGACCGGGTAGCGGCCGCGGTTCTCGCGCCGACCTTAGCCTGAAGGGCCAGGATGAGTATATCCGTCGGGGTATCGATGTCGAAGTTAACCCGGGCGGTGTTCGTCATCAGAACCCGCCGCAGGCCCGCCTCTCTGAGCAAGTACCCGAGGAAGTTGTCGGTGGCGGGGAGATCGATGTCGCTGAGAGTACGAGTGGGGCTGAAAGCCACGAGATCGGCCGAAAGGGGGTTATTCATTACTACGACGTGGCCTGTCCGGAGGTGCTCGACCACCTCCTGGAGGTCGGCCCGGCGGAGAAGGGGCATCCCGGCACCGCTCAGGTAGACTACACCGTTGCAGGGGTGCCTCTGGAGCACACGCTGCAGGGCGCGCCCGAAGTGAAAGCCGTCATCAGCAGTCTCCTCCACCCACGCCCCGAGCTCCCTAGCCTGTGCCCCGAGGCTTGGGATGTTCGTCGCCAGTATGACCTTCTGGAACAAGCCGCTGCTCAAACACAACTCCAGGACGTCGAGGGTGACGGCCGATCTCACCGCAGCCATCTCTCTCTCGGGCCCGCAGGCAGGATGCCCGCCCTCGAATACGATAACGTTTATCCGCATCGCCAACCCCTCCGGAAAGAGGGGCCGGCCCGGTGGCCGGCCCCACGCCTCTCATATCGAAGCTCGAGATTCAGAAAGGATCACCGATAACTTTATACCACAAGCAGTAGGGGAAGGAAAGCCGTGCCGTCAGGGAGAGCCTAGACTCCCTTTAACCGGAGTAGACTATTTCCCCAGGCTGCAGTATGCTGATTTTGGCGGGCTCGTGGTTGGAAACAGGGCCCGGGTAAGAACCTCTCCCGTAGGGGGATGGTCCAATGAAGGTGAACAGCGGAGAGCTCTGGGAGAAGTTCAGCGGCCGACTGAGACGGTTTATCGCCCGCCGAGTCCCTAACGAACACGACGTAGAGGACCTCCTGCAGGACGTGTTCTGTAAGGCCCACGAGAACTGTGACAGCTTAAGAGACGAGGATAAGGTGCGGGCATGGCTTTACCAGATCGCTCAAAACACCGTTACCGATTACTATCGGCGGCGCAGGGACATGGCGGAGCTCAGGGAGGACTTGGCGGAAGAGCCCCCTGCTGCTGATGTTATCAGCGGCGAACTTATGCCCTGCATCAGGGCCTTCATAGACCGTCTGCCGGAGAAATACCGGCAGGCCATTATCTTGACGGAATACCATGGCCTCAGTCAAAGGGAGATGGGCGAAAGGCTCGGGCTGTCGCCCTTCGGGGCCAGAGCCAGGGTGCAGCGGGCCAGGCGAAGGCTAAGGGCGATGCTCCTGCAGTGCTGCACCTTCGAGTTTGACCCCTTGGGGAGAGTCCTCGACTTTCAGCCCAAGGAGAAACCCTACCCCTACTGCGATAATTCTGCGTCCCCTCCCGCACGAAGACGTCTAAATTATTAGAGAAGGCAAAATCGGAAGGAGGCCCGTTCATGAGTGATCCCAAGCGCCGTTGTTGTGGTCCGCGGGACGAGGTAGGAGAGGGCGAGGCTCGGGGAGGGAGACGCCTGGTCATCGAGTTCCTGTACCTGGACCTCGCCGAATGCAGCCGGTGCCGTGAGGCTGAGAGCAACCTTGAAGAGGCCCTAAGAGAAGTCGCGCCAGTCCTCGAGGCGACGGGCGTGGAGGTGGAGGTGGTTAAGACCCACGTGCAGGATGAGCAACAGGCCCTTAAGTGGGGGCTCATAAGCTCACCGACCATCCGTATCAACGGGCGAGACATCCAACTGGAGGTGTGGGAAAGCCCCTGTGAGCCCTGCGGAGAACTATGCGGAGAAGATGTCGAGTGTCGCATCTGGGTGTATCAGGGCAGGGAGTACACCGCTCCCCCCAAGGCGATGCTCATCGAAGCCGTACTGCGCGAGGCCTACGGGGGTTCGCAGCAGGCGATACCACCTACGCCTCGGCCCAGCGAGGTGCCTTTGAATCTGCGGCGGTTTTTCGCCTCGAGGCACAAGAAAAAGGCCCGCGGCGACAGCCCTTGCTGCCGCACCGGGCCCGGCGACTGCTGCGGCAAGTCCACCTAGGTGGGCAAACGGGCTACACCTCCGGCTCGATGAGCCCGTAGTTGCCGTCCCGCCTGCGGTAGACCACGTTGACCTCTTCGGTCTCCGCATTTCTAAAAACGTAGAAGTCGTGGCCCACCAGGTTCATCTGCATGACGGCCTCCTCGGCCGACATCGGCTTCATGGCGAACCGCTTGACCTTTACTATCTGCGGCTGGTCTTCCTCCTCGCCCTCATCGGCATGTACCTCAGCCAACTTCGCGTCCTTGTACCTCAACTTGCGGTTTATCCTCGTCTTATACTTCTTAATCTGACGCTCCAGCTTATCCACTACGAGGTCGACCGAAGAGTACATATCCTCGGTCGCTTCCTCGCCCCTGATGATGATGCCGTCCAGGAGCACGGTGACCTCCACTATGTGTCGGTCCTTCTCCACGCTCAGGGTGACCTGGGCGTTGATGGGCAGGTCCTCGAAGTAGCGCGCGATCTTGCCCACCTTCTTCTCCACATGCTGCTTCAGGGCCGGGGTTACGTCAAGGTTCTTGCCTCTGATGGCGAAGTTCACGCCGAAGCGAACCTCCTTTTCCTTAGTCCTAGAGATTAATATTCCCGCGCCTGGCTATATATCCTTCCACAGGGGGCGGCGATGGCCGCGGGAGACAACAAAAAAAACCGCCCACGGCGGCTTCACTTCCTGGGTTCGTATGTCAGGCCCCTGTACCTCCTCAGGGCCCTCAGGGCGGCCTCAACGTAACGCAGGGAGTTCTTGAGGAGTTGGGAATTGGCCTCGTTGAGCTCGTGGAGCCGGGCCACGAGCCGCTCCAGCTCTCGCCTGCTCCGCTCGTGCCTGGTAACGACCTCTGGGTCTGCCTGGGCCCAGTCAACCCCCTCGCTGGCCCTGGCGTAAAGCTGCCCCGTCCGCGCGGCTCGGGCTATGAGGAACTCCTCCGCCTCCACCGCTCTCTCCAAGCCCTCTAAATCCCCCCGAACCAGGGCGTCTCGCTTCTCACGCAGCACGTCCACCAGGGCCCTATGGACCTGCACCTGCCCCTCCATGAGTTCGGCGAGCCCTTCGGGGCCGCTCCCTTCCATTGTCTTTCCCCCTGAGATCACTTTCATTCCAGCTTATCGGCCAGAGCCCTGCCGAGGATCTTCTCGGCCACGTCCTCGGCGCTCACCCCGTACTCGCCGCGGGAGATCTTCTGCCTGATGGCCTGGACCTTATCCTGCCGCACCTCGGGGATCTGCTCTAACAGTCGCTTTAACCTCTGGACCTCACGGGCTTTCGGGGAAATCTCGAGGCGGTCACGCTGATTACCTCTGACCGTCCGGACCTCCTCCCTGCTACCGTCCTTCTCCGAGACCGCCTGAGCCCTCTGACGATAGGTCGTCAGGATATTGTTAATCTCATTCCTAGAGATAACCACCTTTATCCTCTCCCCCTTAGCCTTCGGTTCCAAGCCCGGAATGGGCAAGGGGCATAAAGGAGCCTAACAAGCCTTAGACGGGCATGATGCCACATTGTCTCGCTATGTACCGCTGATATGGCCACCTATCCGCGTCTTTCCTTCAGATACTCCTGTATGTACATCTTAACCCGGTCTCGCTTATCGGCATCCTCCTTGGCCTTCAGCGCCTTGGTAGCGGTGGCCACTTTCCGCGTACACTCCGCACAGATCCGCCCCGATTTTATGGGCCGCCCGCATAGCTCGCACTGCAATTCCAGGGCGAGCCCGTCGACGGCCTCAAGCCGACCTTGCCGGAGGAAGTCCAGGATCCTCTCCTTGGCCACCCCAGTGGCCTGGTGTATCTCCTCCAAATTGGACTTGGGGTGCTGGTCTAAATAGGCCTTGACCTTCTCGTAGTCCTCCTCCTGCTCCCGCTGACAGGCGGGGCAGATACCGTGTCCTTGATAAAGGAAAGGCCTACCACAGTTCCGGCAGTTCCTGAATTCCACCAGATACCCTCCCCTCAAGGCCTTAAATTCTCCGCCACGCCGGTCATTCCTGCCGCCCCCGTCCGTATAACACCGCCGGAGCCAGGGCGAAGCACCGGCTCCGCCGTCACGTCCCTTGGAAACTGCGGCGAGAATCGCTTGAGAAGAGAAAAAACGCCAGGTTCACTAGGCAGGCAAGTCTCAGGGAAGCGAAGAATTCAACAGGATGGGGGAGACCTTCGGGCACGCTAGCTCTCAGGCTGTTCCCGCCCCTCCCGCTTGCAGAGGGGAAAGTACATGGAGGCTTACGCCCTTGGTTCTCCCGTGAAAGTGCCCTTCCTTACGGCCCTGTAGGATGAGGAGGTGGTGGGCCCTGGGGAGGCCAAGAGTATTGGTGGTGGATGACGAAAAACACATCTTGCGACTCGTCACCTTCAATCTTGAGCGCGCGGGGTTCGAGACCCTAGTCGCTGCCAACGCCGGCGAGGCCCTGCGGGAGCTGGACCGTGGGCGTCCTGATCTGGTGATCCTGGACCTCATGCTTCCGGACATGGACGGCTTGGACCTGTACAGGGAAATCAGGAGCCGGGAGCCGGAGCTGGCCATCATCATGCTTACCGCCCGTGGTCGGGAGATCGACAGGGTGGTCGGGCTGGAGATCGGCGCTGACGACTACGTAACCAAACCCTTCAGCCCGCGGGAGCTTGTAGCGCGGGTGAGAGCGGTACTGCGGCGGGCCCGCAGGGCGCAGGCGCCAGAGGCAGGGCGAGATGAGGGCCTCCTCATGGTGGGAGACCTGCGGATTGATGTGGCGGCCCGGAAGGCGTGGGTCGGGAAGCGGCAGTTGGAGCTCACCCTGACGGAGTTCGAAATGCTGTGGTGCCTGGCCCGCAACGCGGGCCATGTCCTGACGCGGGAACAGCTGTTTCGGCAGGTCTGGGGAAGCGATTATTTGGGTGACAGCCGGGTGGTCGATGTCCACATAAGTCACCTGAGGCACAAGCTGAAGGCTGATGTCGACGACCCCCACTGCATCGAGACCGTCCGAGGCGTGGGTTACAGGCTGAAGGGGGGCTGATGCGGGTGCCGGTTCGTACGCTGCGATCCAGGTTCGCCATCGCCTACATGTTGCTCAGCCTGAGCTCCTTGCTGGTCTTGGGCGCGTACCTGCTGCACTCCTCCGAACGTTACGTGGTCGAGCAACTCGGTAAACAGTTGGAGTCACAGGCGGGGCTGGTGTTGCGAGTGCTGGAACACGGCGGTGAGGGGGCGACGGTCGTCCCCGGCGGCCTCGAGAGGACCATCGCCCAGCTCGCCGCCACCACGGGGGCACGCATCACCTTAGTGGACACGCAGGGCCGGGTGCTGGTAGATACACACGAGGACCCCGCCCTGATGGAAAATCACGCTGACCGTCCTGAGATCAGGCAGGCGTTAGCCGAGGGGTCGGGTCAAAGCCTTAGGTACAGCAACACGCTAGGGACTCGCATGATCTACGTAGCGGTGGCAGGCGAGCTCTTGCCCGGGGTACCCGGCCTAGTGCGGATAGCGCTGCCGGCGGTGGACGTCCGCCAACGGGTCGTGGCCTACTGGGGCCTGGTGGGGGCAGCGGTCGCTATAGGGCTGGCGACGGGCATCCTGGCGAGCCTATACGTGGCGCAACAGGTCAGCAGGCCCGTCGAGGAAATCGCACGGGTCGCCGAGCGGCTCGCCAGTGGACACCTATCGGATCGCGTTCCTCTGCACGGGACCGAGGAAATCGGCCGCTTAGGACAGGCCCTCAACAACATGGCTCAGGCGCTGCAGGACAGGATGGAGGAGATCTCCATGGCTAAGGCACGCCTGGAGACGGTGCTGGAGAACGTGGTCAGCGCGGTCCTGTTCATCGACACCAGACGCCGCATCGTGTTCGCCAACGGGACAGCCCAAGCCCTGTTGGCGCCCAAGGTCGGCCTCGTGGGACAGTACTACCCGGACGTCATCCGACATGACCTCTTGGCGGAAGCCATCGAAGTCGCCCTCCACGAGCGCACCCGCCAACGGCTGCAGGTGGAGTTCTTCCAACCCAGTGAGCGCGTGGCCGAAGTCAGCCTCGTCCCCCTGGTTCACCGGGAGGCCCTGCAGGGCTTGGTGGTGGTGTTGTATGACATTACCGAGCTGAAGCGGCTGGAGAGAATGCGGCGGGATTTCGTGGCCAACATCTCGCATGAGCTCCGGACTCCCGTCACCGCGGTGAAGGGTTTTGCCGAAAGTTTGCTGGAAGGAGCCTTGGAAGATCCCGAGACCGTGCGCGAATTCGCCGGCATCATCGCCCAGGAGGCCGACAGGTTGGCGCGGCTGGTGGATGACCTCCTCGAGCTCTCGCTCCTTGAATCGGGCGTACCGGTGCTGCAGCTAACAGAGGTGGAGTTAACCTCCTTGGCGGAGGAAATGCTGGAAAGAGTAAGACCTCAGCTGGAACGGGCGGGCCTGTCTGCAGGGGTCCGTTACCAGGGCCCAGTGGTGGTGCGCGGTGACCGGCACCGTTTGGGCCAGGTGCTGGCTAATCTCCTGGACAATGCCATTAAGTACACGCCCTCTGGTGGTAGGATCGAGGTGGGCGTTGTGGGCACCGACGTGGAGGCGACCCTCTGGGTGGCGGACACGGGAGTGGGAATACCGCGAAACGAGATATCGAGGATATTCGAACGTTTTTACAGGGTAAAGCACGGTGAGCGGCCCGACACGGGCGGCAGCGGGCTCGGCCTGGCCATCGCCCGCCACATCGTTCGCGCCCATGGCGGAAGCATCGAGGTTGAAAGTGAACCGGGTCAGGGCTCGCGGTTCATCGTGAGGCTACCGTTGAACAGGGAGGGGCGATCCTGACCGCCGTGTAGACGGACACGAGGGGCGCGGCCCCAGTGTCTCCCTGGCCTGCCCAAGGGGCAATAGCCCGCCTCTCCGTCCTTCTCTCCTCCATCTTCGTCATCCTCGTCAACTTGTGGGCGGTATATACAAAAATTGAAGTTGCTCCCCGTGGGGAGCAACTTCGGCATGCAAGGCTATATCCCCGTCGTTAGCCTCTCAACTTCTCTATCCTTATTGCACATACTTTCGTCTCCGGCGTCTTCGCCAAGGGGTCGAGAACTGCATTGGTTAGCACATTGGTGGGGCTCTCGCTGAAATGGAAGGTCATGGAGACGACGCCAGGTGGGGAGATCGGAGTAACCCTCACCCGAGCTGTAATCTCACCTCGACGGGAGATGACTCGCACCACCTCGCCCTCAGCGAGCCCCAAAGCAGCGGCGTCCTCAGGGTTGAGCTCTACCAACTCATGGGCTCTCAACACGTTGAGCCCGTCCACTTTTCGCGTCATAGTGCCCGTGTGGAAGTGGTAGAGGCTGCGTTCAGTGGTGAGGAGCAGTGGGTATTCATCATCGGGAACCTCCGCCGACGGCTTATACCCCAGTGGCATGAACTTCGCCTTGCCCTTTTTCGTGGCGAAGGCCTCCCTATGGAGGATCGGCGTGCCCGGGTGCTCCCGGCTCACACAGGGCCACTGCAGGCCCACGTCCTCCAGACGGTCGTAGGATATCCCTCGGTAGCTGGGCGTGACAGAGGCGATCTCCTCCATGATCTCCGCGGGCTCGGAGAAATCGAAGCCCTTGGCTCCCAGTCTCGTTGCGATTTGGCAGGTGATCCACCAATCCGGTTTCGCCTCTCCAATGGGCTCAATCGCCTTACGTATCCGCTGCACTCGCCGCTCGGTGTTCGTGAAGGTCCCGTCCTTCTCCGCGAAGGTTACCGCGGGCAGGACTACATCGGCTAACCTCGCGGTCTCCGTGAGGAATATATCTTGAACCACGAGAAACTCCAGTCTATTGATGGCCTCCTCCACGTGCTTGGCGTCGGCCTCGCTCAACAGCGGGTTTTCGCCGACCAAGTAGAGGGCTTTAATCTTCCCCTCATAGGCCGCATTGAAGATCTCGACGTTGGTCAAGCCCGGGGAATCGCTCAGACTGCAGCCCCAGGCCGATTCGAACTTGGCCTTGGCCTCGGGGTCGTCCACCCTCTGATAGCCGGGATACACGTTGGGCAGTCCGCCCATGTCGCAGGCGCCCTGGACGTTATTCTGTCCCCGCAAGGGGTTGACGCCCGTGGAAGGCCTGCCGATGTTGCCGGTGAGGAGCGACAGGTTGCTGATGGCCAACACATTATCGGTGCCGTGGGAATGCTGGGTGATCCCCATGGAGTAGAGGATCGTGGCCGGTTTACTGGTAGCATAGGCCCTGGCCGCTTCGATTATCTTCTCCTGAGGCACTCCTGTGATCCGCTCCACGAGGTCCACGTCGAAGCTCGCCAGCGACTTCTTGAACTCCTCGAAATTCTCGGTGCGTCCCTCGATGAAGCTCGCGTCGAGGAGCCCCTCGTCGACGATAACCCGCATCATCCCCATGAGCAGGGCGACGTCGGTTCCGGGTCGGTGCTGTAGGAAGATATGGGCGAAGCGACAGAGGTCGATCTCCCTGGGGCTGGCCACTATCAGCTTCGCCCCCTGTTGCACCGCCTTCTTGATCTCCAGCCCGATCACCGGATGAGCAACTGTGGTGTTGGTTCCTATGGCGAAGATACAGGCAGCAGAGCCGATCTCCTCGATGGAATTGGTCATGGCACCGCTGCCGAGGGTCTGAGCTAGACCGGCTACGGAGGGGGCATGGCAGAGCCGCGCACAATGGTCCACGTTGTTGGTGCCCATCACCGCCCGGGCGAATTTCTGGATGATGTAGTTCTCCTCGTTGGTGCACTTAGCGGAGGCGATGGCCGCGAACTGGTCACCTTTATAGTTCGCCAGCTTCTCGGCGATGAGGTCGAGGGCCTCCTCCCAGGTAGCCTCAACGAACTTACCCTCTCTCTTGATCAGCGGCGAGGTCAACCGCTCGGGGTCGTTGACGAAATCATAGCCGAATCGACCCTTCACGCACAGCCTGCCCCTGTTGACGGGGTTATCCTCGTCGCCCCTGACCTTCACAATACGACGGCCACGGACGCCGAGGTGGATCCCGCAACCCACGCCACAATAGGGGCAGATGGTCTTGACCTCAGAGGCCGGCCGCACATCTCCCTTGGCCACCAGCGCCCCAACAGGACAGCTGGCCACGCACTGACCACAGGACTCGCAAGCCGTATCCAGCAGCGAGCCGCCGTATCCAGCGCCCGCCGTGACCCGATGGGCGAAGCCCAGCGCCCCCACCATTTGAACCTCATTACATATCCGGACACAGCGTTTACAGCTTATGCACTTGTTAGGATCTCGTTCGATGAAGGGATGCGACTTGTCCAGGGGATACCAGCGTCTGTCCCTGCTGGCGGGGACGGACGAGACCTCATATTCGGTCGCCAGCTCGCGAAGGGCACAGTCAGAGTCCGCTTTACAGCCGCACTCAAGACAGCGTTCGGCCTCTCTCCTGGCCAGATCCTCGGTGTAGCCGAGCTCGATCTCCCGGAAATTGCGGCGGCGCTCCTCGGGCCTGAGCTGCGGCATTTTCTGCCTCGGCCTCCGCTCCACTTGGGCGAACTCCTCGTGGCCCGCCAGCTCCTCTAGCTCCCCTCTACTGATGTTAAAGGGCCGCTTGCCTTGGGCCAGCTCTTCGCCCCGTAGATAGAGGTCGATGGCCAAAGCCGCCTTCCTTCCCGCCGCGATAGCCTCCACCGCCGTAGCCGCTCCGGTTACACAGTCACCGCCGGCGAAGACCCCCTGCATGTTCGTCTGCAGAGTAGCGGTGTCGGCTACGATATTACCCCACTCCACAGCGAGGTCGCTTCCCTCTGATATGAAGGAGAGCTCAGGCCGCTGGCCGATGGCGACGATAACTGAATCGACTTCTAGCGTAAACTCCGAGCCGGGGATCGGTACAGGCCGGCGACGTCCGCTAGCATCAGGCTCGCCGAGCGCCATCTTGATGCATTCGATACTGCGCACTCGTCCGTCGCTCCCGATTATCCTGGACGGCGCCGCTAGGAAATGAAGCCTGATGCCCTCCTCTTCGGCCTCCTCAACCTCGCGTTCATCGGCCGGCATCTCGGCCCGCGAACGGCGGTAGATAATGCTCACCTCTTCCGCGCCCAGACGAAGGGCCGTGCGGGCGGCGTCCATGGCCGTGTTGCCCCCGCCGATTACGGCCACTCGCCGCCCCAGTTCCACTGTCTCCCCCAGAGCGACGGAGCGCAGGAAATCGGTGCCCGGGAGAACCCCTTCCAGGTCCTCGCCCTCAACCTTCATCTTCTGGCTCTGGTGCGCACCGACGGCGAGGAATACGGCGTTAAAGCCCGCCTCGAAGAGGCTCTCTATGCTGAAGTCGCTCCCGAGAGCCTGGCTGGTCTTGATAGATACCCCGAGCCTCGTGATACCGGCTATCTCCCGGTCCAGGATGTCCTTCGGCAGGCGATAATCCGGGATGCCGTAGCGCAACATGCCGCCCGGCTCAGGGAGGGCCTCGAAGATGGTCACCTGATGACCCTCTCGGGCCAGGTAGTAGGCCGCGGAGAGGCCAGCCGGTCCGGAGCCGATAATGGCGACCCTGAAGCCGCTGCTGGGCTTAACCACAGTCAGGACCTCGTCGGCCGACTGGTCTGCGGCGAATCGCTTCAAGCTGCAGATGGCGATGGGGCTATCTACTAGGTTTCTGCGACAGGCCCTCTCGCAGGGCCGGGGACAGATACGACCGATGACCGCCGGCAGGGGAAGGTTTTCCTTAATCAGGTCCACCGCTTCGGCATAGGCTCCCTGAGCGATAAGGGCGATATAGCCCTGAACGTCGATGCCGGCGGGACAGGCGGCCTGACAGGGGGCCACACAGTCGCCGTAGTGCTCAGACAGCAACAACTCCAACTGTTGTCGGCGAGCGGCGAGGACCCTGGGGCTGTCCGTCTGGACCACCATGCCGTCCGCCACTTGCGTGGTACAAGAAGAGACCAGGCCGACCCCCTGCACTTCCACTACGCACATCCGGCAGGAGCCGATAGGTTTTAGCTGGTCGTCGTGGCAAAGGGTCGGGATGTAGATGCCCCTTTCCCTGCACACCTCCAAGATGGTCTGACCGGCCTCGGCAAAGACCTCTTTCCCATCTATTATCGCCCTGCCCACAGCTGATCACCTCTTTCTTCGATAAGTGCCCTCATAGGTTCCTAAGCGCCGCTGGTCTCTGGGAAGACGCGTCTCGAGTCCTCTTACCCGCCCTTAGCGCCCTTGCCTCCATCGACATGACGCCAAAGTTGTGCATCGTGACGACACATCACCACTCTATGCAGCAGATTCCGGACCTGTAGTGCCGACTTTCACAAGGTTATCCGGGCATGACGAGAACGACCAGGGCCTGACTCGAAGGCGCCCGCCCAGTCCACGGGACACTTGGACGGGGAATTCACCCTCTCCTTCAGCCGGCCCCTGGCCCAGTTCAAGTTCTCTATCCAGAAGACCTGACCACCACCCAAGGCCCGGACCTTGCGTGGACGGTCGTACTTGTCGTATTCGGCACGGCTGTGACGATTCCTCCTGATGCGCCTTCCGCACCCCTTGCACAGAAGGAAATTGCTCTTGCTGCCTTTTCGGGCACCTGCCGCGGGATTTGGGCCGGATACTAACGTAGTCGGCGAGTTATGCCTCAGCACTGTATCGGGAGGTTAACTTCAGTTTTTCTTAGCTACCCCTGGGGCTCAGTCGGTGTGATTTACGGCCCTTTCACCTTCTTTTAACCCCTGCTTTACGTATCCAAAGTCCTTTCTCAACCTTCCCCTGCTATTATCAAGCCAAAAGAAAGTCTATGGGGGGCAGGATGATGAGCCTGAGAAGAGTGTCTACGCTAGTGCTGGGCTTGGCGTTGCTAGCAGTGTCAGGCATCACCGTCGGCTGCGGGTCGCCCGCGGTGCAGGACACCGAGACCGTCGTCATCGCGGGCTCTACGTCGGTCCAGCCGCTATCGGAGCTCTTGGCGGAGGAGTTCATGAAGGAGCGTCCCGGCGTCCAGGTGACGGTCCAGGGCGGTGGGTCCACGGCCGGCGTACGAGCTGTGACGGACCGTGTTGCGGACATCGGAGCGGTCTCCCGGCCGCTGCGTGAGGGTGAGGAGGGCCTGAAACAGTTCGTGATCGCCTTGGACGCTATCGCCATCGTGGTTCACCCCGACAACCCGGTGGAAGAGCTGACCTTTGAGCAGGTGAGGGAGATATATGCCGGTCAGATCACCAACTGGAGCGCGTTGGGCGGACCGGATCGCGCCATCTCCCTCGTAACCCGCGAGGAGGGTTCCGGCACGCGGACTGCTTTCGAGGAGCTGGTGATGGGTGGGACGCCCATCGCGGAAGGAGCGGTGGTCCAGAACTCCAACGGTGCGGTGCGGGCCACGGTGGCCCAAGATCCTAGTATGATCGGCTACCTCTCGCTGGCGTACGTAACCCCGGAGGTAAAGGTACTCCGGCTCGACGGGGTGGAGCCTACGGTTGACAACGTAAAGGAGGGCCGTTATCCCCTGGCCCGTCCCTTCATCTACGTCACCCGAGAGGCGCCCCAGGGCTTGGTGAAGGAATACCTGGATTTCGTGCTCAGCGAGGCGGGACAGGCGATAGTAGAGGAAGCAGGCGTGGTTCCAGCCCGCTGATGACGCGAGGTAGCCTGCTATGAGACGGGCTTCGAGAGAGTGGCAACGCTTAGGCGAACGGTGCATGGAAAGGCTCCTGTTCGCCGGCAGCCTCAGCGGCATCGTGACCTTGGGGGCCATGGTGGTCTTCACCTTCGCCGCGGGACTGCCGGTCATCCTGCGGACGGGCCTGGGGCGGTTTCTCTTGGGCCAGCACTGGCGGCCGCTAGAGGGTGAGTTCGGCATCGCCGCCATGGTCGTGGGCTCGGTGTTCGTTACCCTGGGAGCCCTGGCGGCGGCCGTTCCCCTCGGACTGGGAACCGCTATCCTCCTATCTGAGTTCGCACCACCCTGGGTTCGACGCATCGCCCGGCCGGCGGTGGAGCTGCTGGCGGGCATCCCGTCGGTGGTGTACGGTTTCTACGGCTTGGTCGTGATCGTGCCCCTCATCCGGCAGCACCTGGGAGGGGTGGGGTTCAGCATCCTGGCCGGGTCGGTGATCCTGGCCGTGATGATCCTGCCCACCCTGATCACCATCGCGCTGGACTCGCTGCGCCAGGTCCCGGACTCCTACCGGCAGGGGAGCCTGGCGCTGGGGGCCACCAGATGGCAGACGGTGCGCCGGGTGGTGCTACCGGCCGCCCGGTCGGGCGTGGTGGCGGCGGTGGTGCTGGGGGCGGGGAGGGCAGTAGGCGAGACCATGGCAGTGCTGATGGTCACCGGAAACGTGGCCGTGCTGCCAGAGTCCATCCTCAGCCCCGTTAGGACCCTGACCGGGAACATAGCCCTGGAGATGGGCTATGCCGCCGGCGAGCACCAGCAGGCGCTCTTCGCGTCCGGCATCGTGCTGTTCATCCTCACCATGATTCTGAACGGTCTCATCCAGCTGCGCAGGGTCGGGAGGGTTGCCAGGTGATGCGAGTGAGGTGGGCACGCTTGGAGGAGGGCCTGGCCAGGGCCGTGCTGTGGGGCTGCCTGCTGGTAGTGCTGGGAGCGCTGGCCGCCATCGTGGGGCATGTGTTGGTCCAGGGCCTCCCGGGCATCGATGTGGATTTCCTCACCACGGCGCCCAGGGCGTCCGGCCGTGAGGGAGGCATCTTGACCACGATAGTGGCCACCCTCTATCTGGTCGCCGGCGCCCTGGCGATAGCGGGGCCCGTGGGGATCGCTTGTGCCATCTATCTGGCGGAGTACCTGCGCGAGGGGAGCCTGGAACGGATAGCCAGGTTCGGCGTACAGACCTTAGCCGGGGTGCCCTCCATAATCTTCGGCCTCTTCGGCTTCACGGCCTTCGTCCTGTGGCTCGGCCTGGGTTGGTCGATCCTCTCCGGCAGCCTGACCCTGGCGGCCATGATCTTGCCGACGCTGGTTAAGGCCGCGGAGGAGGCCATCCGGGCGGTGCCGGATTCCTATCGGCAGGGCAGCTTGGCCTTAGGCGCGACCAAAGGGCAGACGATCCTGCGGGTAGTGCTCCCGGTTGCCATGCCGGGGATCCTGAGCGGCGTGATCCTGAGTATCGGACGGGTGATCGGGGAAACGGCCGCGGTGCTCCTCACCGCGGGGTCGGCCCTGGGATTCGCGGTCTCGCCGCTGGACTCCGGACGGACCATGGCCGTTCACCTGTACCTCCTGGCCATGGAGGGCATTTCGGTGCCCAAGGCCTATTCCACCTCCGCCGTGCTCATCTTGCTGGTGGTGGGGCTAAACGCCCTGGCCACCCGCATCACATCCAGGTTCACGGTCCGCCGTTAACAGGGGAGGTGTGTCCTAAGTGATCAACGTGCTGGGACGGCAGGGTCGGCCCCTCGAGGGGCAGCTCGAGCAGCGGGCCAAGATGCGCACGGAGAACCTGTGCGTGTATTACGGCAGCCTGCTGGCGGTCAAGTACGTGTCTCTGCCCGTGGTCCGTCATAGCGTCACCGCGCTTATAGGGCCGTCCGGTTGTGGTAAGTCTACCTTTCTGAGGGCGCTCAATCGCATGAACGAGGTGATCCCCGGGGCGCGTACCGAGGGCAGGGTCTTGCTGGACGGCCACGATATCCACGATCCCTCGCTGGACGTGGCCGACCTCAGACGGCGGGTGGGCATGGTCTTCCAACAGCCCAATCCCTTTCCCATGTCGGTGTACGACAACGTGGCTTACGGCCTCCGAATCCAGGGCATACGCGACCGGGCTACTCTAGACCGCATCGTGGAGAACAGCCTCAGGGAAGCCGCCCTATGGGACGAGGTGAAGGACCGGATGCGGCGGTCCGCGCTGGAGCTCTCGGGCGGGCAACAGCAAAGGCTGGTTATAGCTCGGGTACTGGCAGTGAGGCCCGAAGTAATATTGATGGACGAGCCGGCCTCCGCCCTGGACCCGGTCTCCACTGCGCGCCTTGAAGACCTCATACACGACTTGAAGCGGGAATATACCATAGTGATCGTCACCCATAACATGAGGCAGGCGGCCCGCGTTTCGGACTGGACCGCCTTTATGCTCAACGGCGAGCTGATCGAATACGGTCCGACGGAGAGGATCTTCACCAACCCATCCGATCCGCGTACCGAAGCCTATATCACCGGCCGTTTCGGCTGATGGAGAGAGGGCGAGATATGATGGACCGTCGTAAGTCCTTCGTTAGCAGCCTGGAAGACCTCCGCGCCGACCTGCTCAGGATGGGCGCGGCCGTGGAACGGGCCATTCACGATGCGGTGAAGTCCTTGGTGAACCGGGACCAGGCTCTGGCGGAGAGGGTGGTTCAGGGGGATGACGCCATCGACCAGCTGGAGCTGGACATCGAGAGCCAGTGCCTTTCTCTGCTGGCTCTGCAGCAGCCCATGGCCAAGGACCTGCGGGTAATAGGGACCGCGCTGAAGGTCATTACCGACCTAGAGCGGATGGCGGACCACGCGGTGGATATCGCCCAGGTCACTATCGCGCTTCACGGCCAGCGGCTCATAAAACCCCTGATTGACGTCCCCCGCATGGCGGAGCTGGCGCAGGCCATGGTGCGTAAGAGCCTGGATGCGTACGTGGACGAAAACGTAGAGGCCGCCCGCGCCGTCATCGAGGCCGATGACGAGGTGGACCATCTCTACGCGCAGGTGTTCCGGGAGCTACTGTTGATCATGATGGAGAACCCCCGCAGCATCGAGCAGGCCACCCACCTCCTGCTGGTGGCCCAGTACCTGGAACGAATCGCCGACCACGCCACCAATCTGGGGGAATGGGTCATCTACATGGTGACCGGGGAGAGGCCCCCGGCCCAGCGATATAGCCGAGGGCCCGGCTGAAGCCGGGCCCTCCTCCTTCAGTACCGGATGGCGTAACCCTCCGCCCGTCGATCCGAGCCGCCCAGGAGAAGGCCGCTGTCCGGATCGATCACGATGAGCTCCGGCACCACCGCAGCCCCAGGGCCCCACCATCTTGACCCGAGGGCCCTTGGCCCCGAGCGCCCGGACGGTCTCGGCGGGAAATCTCTCCTCCATCCCGCGCTCCAGGGGGTCGTCGATCTGCGCGGGGTCGGTGCCGGGAAAGCTGAGCCAGCGGGGCAGGTTTAACGAAGCGGGGGTCCCCCGCTCGCTCCAGCCGGTCGCCGAAGGCGGCCTTCTTGGCCTCCATCAGGTTGGCCGCCGCCGGATGGAGGTGGTACCCGCTGAGGTCGAAGCCCTCCAGCAGGGTGAGCTCCTCCAGTATGATGAACCCCCGGGAGACGGGGGCCCTCTGGAGCACCTCACAGCCACGGTAGGTGGTGCTCCAGGGAGCATGTACCTCCACCACTTCCCGCTCCAGCCCGTCGCCCCAAAACAGGCCCCCGGACGCTTGACGGTACAAGGCCTCGCTCCCGCCCTCGGCGATCATCTCCAGCCTACGCGCGAGGTCCTCTTGTACCAGGAGCTCGCCCACCCCTTTGTCCCTCTGCTCGCTGATGCTCCGGAACAAAGGGCCCCCGGAAAGCCACGGCGAGCCTGCTCGATCCCAGGACGCAGGGCGCGGCTCAGGGAGAAGGTGCCGAATTGGCCTAAAGCCCCTTCGAAGGCCGCTATCAAGAGCATCTCGCCAGGGGCATCTTCCCCTATCCCGCTGCAAGAAGAACTCCAAGGTCGCCCCACGAGGGGTGATTCCGCTGGCGTTTAAGGCCCGGGGCCCGCTTCGTCTCAGCAGTATAGGGCGAAGGCATCGCCTTCACGGAGGTGACGGCCGCTGCGTCCATAGCGCTGCCGCCCTGCCGCAGCGCTCTAGGCCCGCCAGCACGGCTAGAGGGTGGGCGAGGCCACCATGCCGGCCTTCCCCGCCTCCTCGCTTAGGTGCCGAGTCCGGCCCCGGACACAGGGACGCGAGGAGGGGGCGATGTCGCCCCCTCCTCGGTCGAGCATTAGAACACGGTGAGGTATTGGTCGAGCTCCCACTCGTGCACCTGCTTGCGATAGATGTCCCACTCGATCCGCTTGGCCCGTACGAAGTGGCTGAATATGTGGTCCCCGAGGGCCTCCTGGATGACCTCGTCGCGCTCCAGCTCGTCGAGGGCCTCCTCCAGGCTGCCCGGGAGGGAGTGGATGCCCAGGGCCTCTCGTTCCTCCAAGGTCATGTTATAGATGTTCTTGTCGACCGGTTCGGGCGGCGCTATCCTCCGCTTGATCCCATCCAACCCCGCCTTCAGGATCACCGCCAGGGCCAGGTAGGGGTTACAGGAGGGATCCGGGCTGCGGAGCTCGAGCCTGGTGGCCTCACCCCTGGCCGCGGGCACCCTGATCAGGGGGCTGCGGTTCTGCTTCGACCAGGCGATGTACACGGGGGCCTCGTACCCGGGCACCAGGCGTTTATAGGAGTTGACCAGCGGGTTGGTGATGGCCGTGTAACCCCGCGCGTGCTCCATGAGGCCGCCGATGAAGTACAGGGCCGTATCGCTGAGCTGATACTCGCCCTCTGGATGGTAAAAGGCGTTCCTGCCGTCACGGAACAGGGACAGGTGGGTGTGCATCCCCGAACCGTTTACGCCCGCGATGGGCTTGGGCATGAAGGTAGCGTGGAAGTTGTGCTGCATGGCGATGGTCCGCACCACGAGGCGGAAGGTGGCGATGTTATCGGCTGTCTTGAGGGCGTCCGCGTACATGAAGTCGATCTCGTGTTGTCCAGGCGCCACCTCGTGATGGGAGGCCTCCACCTCGAACCCCATCTGCTCCAGGGCCACCACGATGGCCCGCCGGGCTTCCTCTCCGAGGTCGACCGGCGACAGGTCGAAATACCCGGCGTGGTCGTTGGTGATGGTGGTCGCCCGTCCCCTCTCGTCCCGGAGAAAGAGGAAGAACTCGGGCTCCGGGCCCACCATGAGCTCAAACCCCATCTCCCGGGCCTCCTGGAGCACCCTCTTCAGCGTGCTCCTGGGGCAACCCTCGAAGGGCGTCCCGTCTGTGCTGTAGACATCACAGATCAACCGGGCGGTGGTCCCCTCCTTCGCCTTCCAGGGGAAGACGGCGAAGGTGTTGGGATCCGGACGCAGGTACATATCGGACTCCTCTATCCGGACGAACCCCTCTATCGAAGACCCGTCAAACATCACGCCCCCGGCCAGGGCCTTCTCCAGCATTCCCACCGGTATAGCCACGTTCTTGATGATCCCCAGGATGTCCGTGAACTGCAGCCGCACGAACTTCACATCGAGTTCGCGGGCCAGCCTCAAAACATCGTCAGCGGTCCTAATCATCCTTATCCTCTCCCCTCTTCTCTGCAGGCCTTGGTTCTCTCTCAATGGCTCTTAACAGCTCAGAGCGGTCGGACACCGGGTACAGGGAGTCCAGCCTGACCTGGTCCTCCGCCCCCATCGGACCCACGATTTTGGCCTTCTCTTCGGCCAACCCCCTCCCGCCACGCCGCCATCTGAAACGGGCACGGACATCCCCCGTGTCGGGGACGTCCCTGGACTCCATGAGGCGTCGAACCTCCTCCTCGCGATCCCTCTCCCTCTCAAACCTGGCGCGGACCTCGTCCAGGGTCAAGCCCTCCTCCAGCAGGCGCTTGATACGTTTGAGCTTCTTCACCTGTCCGTCGGAGTACAGCCTGTGCCCCCCCTTGGTCCTCGCCGGGATCACCAGGCCCATCTCCTCGTAATACCTGATGCGACGCTCCGTGAGCCCCGTGAGCTCCTTCACCACCCCTATGGGGAACAAAGGCACGCTGCGCCCGACCACCGCTCACACCCCCAGTGTGAGAAAAGGTAACAGTGTAAGATTATCTCACATCGCCTTAATGGACATTATACTCCCCCGGACATGAAAAAGCAACCCCTGCTGGGGGGGTTGCTTCCGGAATGGGCGGCCATCTACCGCGAGAGGCGCCAGGCCAAGCCGCTGTATCTCTGCTCCACCTCTTGGTTCTTGAGGGCGATGTACATGGCCTTCTTCGTGCCCACGAGGACCACCAGCTCCCGCGCGCGGGTGACCGCGGTGTAGAGCAGATTCCTCTGCAGCATCATGTAGTGTTGCGTGCAGACCGGCATGACGACCACCGGATACTCGCTGCCCTGGCTCTTGTGGACGGAGGTGGCGTAGGCCAGGACCAGGTCCTCGAGGTCACGGCGGTAATACCGGACCAGCTTGCTGCCGCCGGGGTCAGGAAAGCGGACCGTTAACTCCCCCTCCTCGGGATCCACGGCCACTACCCGGCCGATGTCCCCGTTGTACACGTCGCGGTCGTAATCGTTCCTCAGCTGCATCACCTTATCCCCCAGCCTAAAGACGGCTCCCCCGTATCTCAGGGCGGGGCCGCGGGGGTTCAAGGCCTTCTGCAGGGCCGAGTTCAAGGCTTGAACCCCGGTCTGGGTGCGATGCATCGGGGAGAGCACCTGGATGTCCTCCACCGGATCGTAGGACCTGAAGGACGGCAGACGCCTGGCCACGAGGTCCAATATCAGCTGGTGAACTCGCTCGGGGTCCTCCTCTTCCATGAAGAAGAAGTCCTGCCTTGACGACCCGAGCCGTGGGAACAGCCCCCTGTTAATCCGGTGCGCGTTGGTGACTATGGAGCTCTCCTGAGCCTGGCGGAAGACAGTGCTCAGCTCGACCGTCTTCACGGCGCCGGAGCGGATGATGTCGCGCAGGACGTTGCCCGGGCCGACCGAGGGCAGCTGGTCGGCATCTCCCACGAGGACCACGCTGCTTCCCGTGCTTATCGCCCTCAACAGCTGATGGGCGAGGATGACGTCCAGCATGGAGACCTCGTCCACGATGACCACGTCGGCCGGAAGCGGCTTATCCTCGTCATAGCGAAGGCCCGCGCCCTTCCTGCCGTATCCCAGCAGCCTGTGGATGGTCGTCGCTGGCCGGCCGCAGCTCTCGCCCAACCGCTTGGCGGCCCTTCCCGTGGGCGCGCACAGGATGACCCTCAGGCCCCTGGTCTCCAAGAGGTCCACGAGGCTCCTGACGATGGTGGTCTTGCCGGTGCCCGGCCCGCCGGTGATCACGGTCACGCCGCCGGCTAGGGCAGCCTGCACCGCCTGCTCCTGTTCTGGCGTGAGGGTAAGACCTCCCCCGTCCAGCTGGAGGCCCGAGGCCGGGAACCCCAGCTGGCCCGACCCGGCGGCGAGACGCCTGAGGCTGCGGGCCGCGCCGCTCTCCGCGTGATAAAGGGACGAGGTGTACACGGCCGGGACCCCGTCGACCTCCTCCATCACTAGCTCTCGGCCCTCCAGGAGGCCCTCCAGAGGGCCCGATAGGTCCGCTATCTCTACCTCCAGCAAGTCGGCGGTGGCCTGCAGGAGCTCCTCCCTGGGCATGTAGGTGTGGCCCTTGCCCACCATCTCGGTCAGGACGAACTTGAGGCCCGCCGCCATCCGGTAGGGCGAATCGTGGGGCACCCCCATTTCCCGGGCAATTTTATCGGCGGTCTTGAACCCGATGCCGTGCACGTCGTCGGCCAGCCGGTAGGGGTTCTCCCGGACGGCCTCAACCGTCCTCTCCCCGTAGGTGCGATAGATGCGGGCGGCGTAGGCCGGGGTCACCCCGTAGCTCTGGAGGAAGATCATCACGTCACGGATATCCCGGTGCTCCCGGTAACTCTCGGCAATCCGGGCGGCCTTCACCTCGCCTATCCCCTCCACCTCCAGGAGCCGCTCCGGGGCCTCCTCTAGCACCTCCAGGACGGAGGCGCCGAAATGCGAGACCAGCTTTCGGGCCGTCGCCGGCCCCACGCCGCTTATCACCCCGGAGGCGAGGTACCGCTCGATGCCCCTTTCGTCGACCGGGAGCCGGCCCTCAAAGCGCGAGACCGCGAACTGCCTCCCGTACTTGGGATGCTCCCTCCATTCCCCCTCTAGGAGCAGCGTCTCGCCGACGCTGATGGCCGGGAAGTGCCCGACAACAGTAACAGAGCCCCTTTGGCCCAGGGGCTCGAACCTCGCCACCGTGTAATAGTTCTCCTCGTTACGGAAGGTAATGCTCAGAACCGTCCCTTCCAGCTTGTCCATCAGCCTTTGGGCCCTCACCCTCGGGGCGCCGTCCCCCCTTCTCGCGCGTCATCGTCGCCCTCAACCAAGTAGGTAGAGGCGTACACCTGGTCGTTCCCGTCGCGCTTTCCCATGTACATGGCCTTGTCGGCCCTGTGTATCAGCTCATCCCCGCTGGAGGCGTGGTCGGGGAAGGTGGCGATCCCCGCGCTCACCGTCAGCCGAACCCCATCGTCCAGAAATAGGTGGTCGGCGACTTGGTCCTTGATCCTCTGCGCCACGGCCCTCGCCTCCTCGGGGCCGGTGCCGGAGAGGAGGACGACGAATTCGTCGCCACCGTAGCGCACCGGCGTGTCGGTATCCCTGATGTTCTCCCTGATAATGGCCGCGAACTCCCGCAGGATCCTGTCGCCGGCCTGGTGTCCCAATTGATCGTTGTAAGCCTTAAAGTTGTCTATGTCCAGGTAGATCAGCGAGACCCTGTTGCCGCTCGCCCGAGCCAGCTTGATCTCCTCGTTGAGCTTGGGGTAGAGATAACGGTAGTTGTACAGGCCCGTCATGGGGTCGGTGATCACCAGCTCCTCGGTCCGCCTGTATAGGATGGCGTTCTCCATGGCCACGGCCACCTGGCCCCCCAGGATGGTGAGGAGCCGGAGATCGTGGTCATCGTACACATTCGGCCTGTAGCTCCCCACGACCGCGCACCCGGTCAAACGGTTCTCGGCCACAAGGGGGACCACCATGACCGACCTCGAGCGGAACTCGGCGAGGAGGTGGCAATCCAGGGAAGGGCCTGTGGCCGTGTCCCGCACGACCAGGGGCTGTTTGGTCTCCGCCACCTTGCCTATGACCCCCTCGCCAGCCTTGACCCGGCGGCCCTCGAACAACTCAGGCTCTGGGTGTTCAACCCGGGCCGGGACCAGAACCCGGTCCCGCTCGTCCCACAGCAACAGGAGGGCCACGTCGTACCCGGCAACCTTCTGAATGGCGCTGACCACGAGGTCGAAGAGCCTGTCCAAGTCCAGGGCCGAGCTAAGCAGCCGTGACATCTCGTAGAGAACGGTGAGGTCGCGATTGGCGGTGGAGAGGTGGACGGCCAGCCTGAAGGTCACGGTGATGACGAAGAAGATCATCACCACCATGCCCAGCCCCAGGAGCTCGCCCGTCCGATACAGGACGGCCAGGAGGAAACCCAGCGGCAGGCCCAGGGCGTAGTTGAAGCCATCCCACCTGAGCGCCTCCAGACTGCCCTTGAAGATATCTGAGAGCGAGAGGAACCCCCGGCTCTCGATGACCAGGAAGGTCTGGACGAGGAGGTGGTTGGTCAGCAGGTAGACCACGACGTAAAGGACCAGGGCGGCGAAGGTCCCTGGCGTCAAGGCCCGGAGCATCACGGGCCCGGCCACCATATTATACAGGTACCCCGCCAGAAGGCTACATATGGCGTACTGGCCCGCGTTAAACAACACGCGATTCACCGGCCGTCTCCGCAGGAGGCCGTTGCCGATAAGATGGCCGACGACGTTCACCAAGGCCGCCGTGGCGGGGCCGAAGAGGATGAAGGTCGGTAGGATGATGGAGAAGGTCAGGCTGAACATGCTGCGTTTATAGGAGATATACGTCCACTCCGAGGCGGCCGCGAGCACGAGGAACAATAGCAAGCTGCTCAGGCTGTCATACCGGACGGCGGGCAGGGCCACCAACAGCAGGCCCAACCCGACGGCGGTTACCGCCGCTGAGTAGGTCTTAAGAAGCAGGCTGTCGCTCCCCAAGGCTGCTCCCTCCTGCCGGAGTCGGGTTACTAAGGCTATGCTCGGCCGATGATCCTATCGTCCCGCCGGGCCCGCAAAGAGGCCAGCAGGCAGATAACATCTTCTTCCACGCCACCGCCCGGTTTCCTTCTACCTCCCTCAAGCCGGACAGCTATCACCAGGGGGTACCTGCAGGCGCCGATGCCGACCTCTAGGGCGTCCTTCGCGCCCAGGGGCGGCGACGTGATGACCTTGATGCCCGGGGTGTCCCTCTCAAGCCTGCACAGTACCCCTGAGGGGTCACGGGCGACGACGACGATCTCCCACTCATCCCAGGGGGCCGTCGGAGAGCCTACTGTCCTCGCGATCTCCCGAAGGAATCCCTCGGCCCCCTCGGCGGCGCCGTCGACCGCCAACAGGAGGCTGAGGCCGGCAAGCGACCTTCGGCCGGGACAGCTCAAGAGGCCACGATATACGAAGGCCAGCAGGATCAGGACCGCCGTGAGCACGGCCATTCCGATGAGCCAATCCCGCATCGGGCACCTCCCCTCCCGGGGCATTATATGACCCCGCGGGAAGGGAGGTTCGAGGCTAGGCGCGCTCCTCCGCCCCGGCCGCAGCCTCCTCCAAGGGCAACCCCGCAGCCTCACGGAGGGCACCTGCGCGGTCGGTCCTCTCCCAGGGCAGGTCCAGGTCCTCACGGCCGAAGTGCCCGTAACAGGCCGTCTGCGAGTAAAGGGGTCGCCGCAGGTCGAGGTCCCTGATTATGCCGGCCGGGGTGAGGTCGAAGTGCCCCCTCACCAGCTCGGTGATCCGCTCGTCGGGAATCCGGCCCGTGCCGAAGGTCTCCACGGTGATGGATACGGGCCTCGCCACGCCGATAGCGTAGGCCAGCTGAACCTCGCACCGCTCGGCCAGGCCGGCCGCCACCACGTTCTTGGCCACGTATCGGGCGGCGTAACTGGCCGACCTGTCCACCTTGGTCGGGTCCTTGCCGCTGAAACAGCCCCCGCCGTGCCGGGCGTACCCGCCGTAGGTATCGACGATGATCTTCCTCCCGGTGAGCCCGGTGTCCCCCTGGGGGCCGCCGACGACGAACCTCCCGGTGGGGTTGACGAAGAAGCGAGTGTCAGCGTCCACCATATCCTCAGGCAGGACGGCCCTGATGACCTTGTCCACGATGTCCTTCCTGATCACGGCCAGCTCCACCTCGGGGCTGTGCTGCGCTGAGACCACCACGGCGTCGATGCGCACGGGCGTCCCGTCCAGGTACTCCACCGTCACCTGGGTCTTGCCGTCGGGGCGAAGGTAGCGCAGCTCGCCGGCCTTCCTCACCTCGGCCAGGCGTCTCGCCAGTCGATGGGCCAGGGATATGGGCAGAGGCATGAGCTCCGGCGTCTCCCGACAGGCGAACCCGAACATCATGCCCTGGTCCCCGGCGCCCAGGGCCTCCTCCAGGTCCTCGCCCTCGCGGGCCTCCAGGGACTTATCCACGCCCATGGCGATGTCAGGAGACTGTTCGTCGATGGACGTCAGGACCGCACACGTATCGGAGTCAAAGCCGTACTTGGCCCGGGTGTACCCGATCTCCCGCACCTTGTCACGGACGATGCGGGGGATGTCTACGTAACAGTCCGTGGTGATCTCCCCCGCCACCAGCACCAGTCCGGTGGTGACCAGGGTCTCGCAGGCCACACGGCCGTGGGGATCCTTCTCGTAGATGGCGTCCAGGATGGCGTCCGATATCTGATCGGCCACCTTATCCGGGTGACCCTCCGTGACCGATTCGGAGGTGAAAAGGTACCTCCCGCGCGGCATTAATTCCCTGCTCAACTTGCGATCTCCTCCTTTGCCCTGGACATTAGGAAGGCCCCTTCCTAAGAGAAGAGGCCAGCATACGCTGCGAGGTCCTCTCATCCCTCAGAAAGACTCTGCGGGGATTAGCACCTTTCAGCCCCCAGGCTGAGGTTGCCGGGTTTCATCGGGCCCGTCCCTCCACCTCTCTTGATAAGAGTAACCCCATTTGAATTCTCTGAGGTTGAGCTTATCATACCGGGGGTTAACTGTCAACGAAGCCGGTCACAGCGATTCCCGGTCGACCAGGGCAAAGGTGATCTCCGCCTCCGCGGCCACCTCCCCGTCCACCAGGGCTCTACCCCTTCCCTTGCCCAGCGAGCCCCGCTTGGCTATCAACTCCACCTCCAGCCTGAGCACGTGCCCGGGGAGGACGGGCTTACGGAAGCGGGCCCGATCTATGCCCGCGAACAGCCCGATCTTGCCGCGATTCTCGGGCTGGGTGAGGACCGCGACGGCGCCCACCTGCGCCAAGGCCTCTATGATGAGCACCCCCGGCATCAGGGGCCGCCCCGGGAAATGGCCCTGGAAGTAGGGCTCGTTGAGGGACACGTTCTTGATCCCCACCGCCCGCTGCCCCGGCAGCAGCTCCTCTATGTAATCTACCAGGAGGAAGGGGTATCTATGGGGCAAGACCTCCTGTATCTCCGCGGCGGACATGACCGGCTCTCGCATCGCTTATCCCTCCCATCAAAAGGTCGCCCAAGCCCCCTTCAACCGCCAGACGGACCAACAGGGAGCGGAAGAGGTCCTGGGAAGGCGTGCCGCCCAGCTTTCGCGGCAGCATCGCCCGCATCATCTCAGCCGCCAGGAGCCTGCTGAACTCCTCCTCCGGCCGCCGGCCCGCTCGCTGCTGTGCCATCGGCACGATCATCGGGTCCAGGAAGACGCTCAACATGGCTATCGCCTCAGGTTATTGGCCAGGGCCAGCATCTCGTCGGCGGCCTTCACGGAGCGCGAGTTGAGCTCATAGGCTCGCTGTGCCATTATCAGGGCCACCATTTCACCCACCAGCTCCACGTTGGCCGCCTCGAGGTAGCCCTGCACGACCCTCGCGGAGGCCCCATAACGGGCCTCGCCGCTGGCCCGAGTCTCCCGGTACAGGTTGTGCCCGATGGCCGCAAGGCCAGCGGGGTTGGGGAAGGTGGCCAATCGTAAGGTCCCCACCTCACGGGGCTGGTCCGAGCCCCCGACCAGGGCGGAGACCGTGCCGTCAGCCGCCACGCTGATCTCCACCGTGCCCTCCGGCATCCGTCCCGAGCCGTCCATAACGACCTCGTAGCCCTCCGAGGTGACGAGGCGTCCGTCTGAGCTCAGCTTGAAGCTCCCATCACGGGTGAAGGCGCGCCCGCCCTGAGGCAGGTTCACCACGAAGAACCCATCGCCCTCCAAGGCCAGGTCCAGGGGGTTTCCGGTCTCCAGGAGGTTCCCCTGGATGAAGATCCGGTTGGTGGCCGAAAGGCGCACGCCGTTGCCCACCTCGACGGTCACCCCTGCGGCGTCCCCGGCCAGCTGCTGGTACAGGAGGTCCTGAAACTCCGTGCGCACGCGCTTGTATCCCGGGGTATTGATATTGGCAAGGTTATTGGCTATCGTGTCCACCCGCAGCTGCTGGGCGTACATCCCGGCGGCCGCGGACCATAACGATCGCAGCATCCTCTCGCCTCCTTCCGGCTCCGCCCGGCCGCATCCGTCGTTCCGCAGCCGGAAGGCCTCCCCTCGCGGGGTCCAGCCAACGAGCCGTGGTTATATCCTCCCGACCTCGTTCACCGCCTTTGCCAGCACTTCATCATGGGCCTGCACCACCTTGGCGACCGCCTCGTAGGCCCGGAAGGCCTCGAGGAGGTTCACCATCTCCTCAAGGGCGTTGACGTTGGAGCCCTCCAGGTACCCCTGGACCACCGCCGCGCCCGCCTCGCCGCGCTCGGTCCCCGTGAACAGGTTCTCCCCCACCTGCACCGGGTCCAACAGGTCCACCACCCGGAGCCTTCCCACCGCCCGACCGTCTACCCTGAGGGTCCCGTCACGCTCGACGGTCACCTCGCCCCCGTCCACCCGTATGGGGCCGGCCTGTCCCAGGACCGGGTAGCCCCGGCCGTCGACGAGGACGCCATCTGCGCTTACTCGGAAGGAGCCGTCCCGGGTGTACCTCTCCCCCACCGGGGTCTCGACCACGAAGAAGCCCGGGCCCTCTATGGCCAGGTCCAAGGGATTGGCCGTGTGCATGAGTGGGCCCGGCGAGATGTCCGTGAGCGTCTCGGCGGCCGCCACTCCGCGCGGCATGGTCCCCAGCAGGCCCAGTGGACGCCCGGAGGAATAGCTCATCCTGACCAGCAGCGCCTCCTCGAAGGTCTGGGCCAGAACCGCGCTCCTCTTAAAGCCGGGAGTGGTGGCGTTAGCCATATTATTAGCCAACACGTCGTGCCTGATAGTCTGGTACCTCAACCCCGAGGCAGCGGAATAGAGGCCTCGCAGCAAGTTCTCACCTCCCCCCAGATAAAGTTCAAGCCCGCCTCGGCAGACGGACTCGACCGTAGCGGCCCGGCCGTCATGGCTTGGCAAGCCGTAGACCCGAGGCTTTGCGCCCCCGCCTTTCGACGGGTTTGCCCACGCTTAACTTCGCCATCCCGGTCAGAAAATCCTACCACTACCTTCTGTACACCAGTTGCGGCTCGTATAACTCCAGGTTCTCCAGCGCCACGCCCGTGCCGAGAGCCACGCAGGACAGCGGGTCTTCGGCCAGATGCACCAACACCCCCGTCTCATGGGCGATAAGCTCGTCCAAACCGTGGAGAAGGGCGCCCCCTCCCGTGAGGACCATCCCCCTCTCCATGATATCCGCCGCGAGCTCGGGGGGCGTGGCCTCCAGGACGGACCTTATCCCGTCCAGGATCTCCCGCAGGGGCTCCGCCAGGGCCTCCCGCAGGTCCTGGGAGGTCAAGCGCACCTCCTTGGGCAGGCCCGTGAGCAGATCACGCCCCTTGGCCTCCACCGCGCAGTCCCGGCCGCGGGCGGACGCCGTGGCCGCGGTGATCTTGAGCTCTTCCGCGGTGCGGTCGCCGATCATGACGTTGTGCTTGCGCTTTACGTACCTGACAATGGCGGCGTCGAACTTGTCCCCTCCGACGCGAAGCGAACGCGAGAGGACTATCCCTCCCAGGGAGAGGACGGCGATGTCGGTGGTGCCGCCGCCTACGTCCACCACCATATTCCCGCCCGGTTCACTTATGTCAAGGCCCGCCCCCAGGGCGGCGGCCAGAGGCTCCTCGATCAGGTAGGTGGCCCGCGCGCCGGCCTGCAGCGTGGCCTCGATCACGGCCCTCTTCTCCACGGTGGTCACGCCCGAGGGCACGCAGACCATGATACGGGGCCTGTAGAAAAGCCGCCTCCCAGCGACGCGCCCCAGAAACTCCTTCAGCATCAGCTCCGTGATGTCGTAGTCAGCGATAACCCCGTCCTTGAGCGGGCGGATGGCCCTTATGGTGCCCGGGGTCCTCCCCAGCATACGCCTGGCCTCCTCGCCGATGGCGAGGACCCGGTTCGTATGCGTGTCCACGGCCAGGACGGAGGGCTCTCTGAGCACGACGCCCTTGCCTTTGACGTAGATCAGGACGCTGGCCGTGCCCAGGTCCACGCCGATATCCGTTGCCAGGTTGAACATGCGGTGTTCCTCCCCCAGGGCTCTTAAGGCCTTTTTGCCTTATTTTCTACCACCTACCAGGGGATTCCTCTTCACCGCGCCAGATATTTCTGTCGGGTGGCCTCACCTCCGCGAAGGTGCCTCTCGGCCTTGTTGAACTCGAGGACCTTCCTGACCTCGGCGGCGAGGGACGGGTTGATGCGCTCCAGGCGCTCGGTGACGTCCTTATGTACGGTGCTCTTGCTTACCCCGAAGACCTTGGCCGCCTGACGCACGGTGTGGCGGGTCTCCAGGATGTGCTCAGCGATGTCCAGGGCGCGGCGCCAGATGTAGTCCTTCACGTGGCCGGCCTCCTTTTCGTCCGTGGTGAGGTGGGCCACCTGGGCCAGTACATACTATGCCTGCCAGCAAAAAAAAATAACGGGCCGGGGGGCCCGGGGGGGCTGTCTCAGTGTCCGAAGAGGGAGGCGGGGTCGACGGCCTCTCCGTTGACCCTGGTCTCGAAGTGGAGGTGCGGCTCCTCCCCCACCTCCGCCCAGCCGGGCTCGCCGACGTATCCGATCACCTGGCCGGCCCGTACCCGGTCTCCCTCGCCCACCAAGACCTCACCGCAGTTGCCGTATACGGTCATCAGGGCGCCCTCGGCGATGTAAACGCTGAGGTCGTACCAGCCACCGCTCTCAACCCGCAGCACCTCTCCGTCATGGGCGGCTAGCACGGGCGTGCCCACCGGCACGAAGATGTCCACCCCCTCGTGGAGCCTGTAATCGTCAAAGGTGGCGGAATAGCCGTACCCGTAGGCCCGGATCCTGCCGCCGCCCTCTATCGGCCAGACGAGCTGGGTCACCACCTGGTCCTCGGGAGGCGGGGGGACGGGCTCCGGCGCCGGCTCGGGAGGCACCTCGGGCGCTATGGAAGCCTGGGCCTCGCCTGAGGGCTCGTCCACCTGAGGCGCAGCCGCCTCGGCGTGGTAGACGGGGCCTTCCTCCAACAGGGGCGAAGGCGTGGTATCAGTCGCGAACTCCCGCTCTACGGGCACCTTCGGCAGGGGCGCCCTCAGGGCCAGGACCAGGAGGAGGATCAGGAGCAGGGAGCCTCCCAGGGCCAGGGCCACGCGACGTCTGGTCAGGAGGGCTGCGAGGCGTTGTAGCCTCGACCTTAGGCCGCCCAGGAGTCGGCGGGCCCTAGCCCTCAGCTCTTGCAGCCTTTCCGCCCCTTTTCGTAGCCTATCTGCCATGGCAGTTATCACCTCGTAGATATTATCCACGGGTGATCCGGGTTTTATACCCTCCTCAGGGGCCGCCGAGGCGCTCGATCCTCACCCCGCGGTAGTAGTGCAGCAGGATGTCCTCGAAGGCCCAGCCCATCCGGGCCAGGCCATCCGCCCCGTACTGGCTCATGCCCACGCCGTGGCCGTAGCCCGAGGTCTCTAGGACCACCCTGTCGCCGGTAGCCTCCACCACCCTTATGCTGGTGGAGGGGAGGCCGAGGGCCCTCCTGAGCTCCACCCCGGTGAAGGAGCGCCCGGCCACGCGGACCTCCAGGGCCCTTCCCGAGGGGCTCCTGGCCAAGACTGTGAGGGCCGGCCCCTGCTGATCCCCTGCCTCGATCCCCAGGAGCCGGAACAGGGTGGACAGGCTGAAGACGTGTCTTCTCTTCCAGTAGGGGGAGTTCTCCTCGTAGGGGCTGGGGACGCTGCGCAGGTAGGGCACCTCGTTGCCCCAGACGTACCGGGCGTCCTCCGTCAGCCCGCCCGAGGTGGAGTGGTAGACGGGGTCGATGGGGCGTCCCGCATAGGTCAGGATCAGGCCGCGGGTCTCCTCCACGGCCTTGACGACCCGGATCCAGTTACGGTAGTAGCCGAAGAAGCCCCAGCGCCTCACGAGCTCGGCCCGCGGCAGCCAGGCCTGGTGGTGGGTGGGGTCGTCACAGAGGTCGGCGTCGGCCGCCCTGTCGCAGCCGGCGCCGCCGAGCGAACGCAGGCGCTTGATGGCATAGGTCCTGGCAGCGACCGCCTGCGCCTTCAGGGCCTCCAGGTGGAAGGAGGCCGGCATCTCCGCCGCGACCACCCCGGCGACGTACTCCTCCAGCCCAAGCTCGACCACACGGCCCTCCCTTGTCAGGTAAAGGCGCACCGTGGGCTCCGCCGGCCAGGCGGCGATGTCGCCACGCCCCTTGGGCACCACGGCCCGATAGCTGCCCACTATCAGGGCCGGGAGGATGATGAGGATAGCTACCAGACATAAGAACAGGGCCCCCACGAGGTGCCGCACGCCTAACGCCCCCAGCTAGGATAACGTACCGCTTAATCGTATGACGGGGCCCGTGTTATTATGTCAAATCACCGACCTCGACTATCTCCGCCCCCAGGCTCAGTAGCTTCTCGGCGAGGCGGTGATAGCCGCGGGCGATGTGCTCCAGGCCCTGGACCTCGGTCCGGCCGTCGGCGACCAGGCCGGCCAACACCAGCGCCGCCCCGGCCCTCAGATCGGTGGCGGCGACGGGAGCGCCGGTGAGGCGGGGGACGCCGCGGACGATGGCGCTGCGCCCCTGGATGACTATGTCGGCGCCCATCCGCTTCAGCTCGTCCACGTGCTGAAACCGGTTCTCGAACACCGTCTCCGTGACGATGCTGGCGCCGTCGGCGACGGCTAGCAGCGACATCATGGGGGCCTGTAGGTCGGTGGGAAAGCCCGGGTAGGGCAGGGTCTTGACGTCGGTGGCCCGCGCCCGCTCGGGGCCGCATACCCTCAGGCCATCCTCTTCCTCCCGCACCACGGCGCCGGCCTCCTCGAGCTTGGCCATGAGGGGCTTCAGGTGCGAGGACAGGGCGTCCTTGACCAGCACATCGCCGCCGGTAATGGCCGCGGCGATGCAGTAGGTCCCGGCCTCGATACGGTCTGGGATGGCCTTGTAGCCCGCTCGCGGCGGGTGCAGGCGCTCGACCCCCTCGATGCGGATGGTGTCGGTGCCCGCTCCGGTTATCCGCGCCCCGGCGCTGTTGAGGAAGTTGGCCAGGTCCGTAACCTCCGGCTCCTGGGCCGCGTTCTCTATGACCGTGCTCCCGGCGGCTAGGGCCGCGGCCATCATAATCGTCTCCGTAGCCGTCACGCTGGGGAAATCTAGGTAGATCTTGCCGCCCTGAAACCGCCCCGCCTCCACCTCCACCTCGCCGTGGGCGCAGGAGACGCTGGCCCCGAGGGCAGCAAGCCCCTTCAGGTGCAGGTCGACCGGCCGGTTCCCTATGGCGCACCCGCCGGGGAGGCCCAGCCTAGCCCTCCCCAGCCGGGCCGCCAGGGGCCCGATGGTCAGAAAGGACGCCCGCATGCGGCGGACCAGCTCAAAGGGCGCGACCTCGGTGGCGAGAACACTGGAGTCTATGACCACCCGGCCCCCCTCGCGCCGCACTCGTGCGCCCAGCGCCTCCAGCAGAGCGCACATGGTCTTTACGTCGTCCAGGGGAGGGACGTCCTCTAGTACCACGGGGCCCGGGATGAGAAGGCCCGCCGCCATAATGGGCAGGATGGCGTTCTTGGCCGACTCTACCTTGACGACGCCCGATAGAGGTCTCTGTCCGGTTATGATCAGTTTGCCCCTTGAGGTCTGGCCGCCGGAGGAAGGTATCGTATGAGTCCTGCGTGGTTCTGGGGAAGAAATTGCCACCTAGCCCCCTTTCAAGGCTTGGCCGGCCAGCACATTTTTAGTATTCTCTGGCCTTCGGAGGGTATACGTGAAAGAGGGGTCCCGGGCCCGCCGAAGGGGTAATAAAAACCGGGCCAGGTGGCCCGGCCCGGTTCCTATCTCTCCTCGCCAGCCGCCCTTATTCTTGCCACCGCCCTCTCCAAGGCGGCCCTGGCCCTGGCGAAGTCGATTCCCTCCTGTCGCGACGCGAGCCTCTCCCGGGCGCGCTCCAGCGCCCTGCGGGCCCGCATGACGTCGATCTCCTCGGCCAGCTCAGCGGCATCGGCCAGGATAACCGCCTTGTTGTTGGCCATCTCCATGAAGCCGCCGGTCACCGCCATGCGCCGGTACTCCGAGCCGACCTTGTACTTGACCACCCCCGGCTTCAGGAGGACCACCATCGGGGCGTGGTCGGGGAGAAACCCGAGGTATCCCTCGGCGCCCGGGACGACCAGGGAAGAGGTCTCCATCGATATGACCACGCGTTCGGGGGTTATGACCTGGAACTCAAAGGCCTCGGCCATGCTTACCGCCCTCTCTGAAGCTTCTTCGCCTTCTCGACCGCCTCATCTATGGTGCCGACCATGTAGAAGGCTTCCTCGGGGAGGTCGTCGTGCTTGCCCTCGAGGATCTCCTTGAAGCCGCGCACGGTCTCCTTGATGGGGACGTAACGCCCCTCGGTGCCCGTGAACTGCTCGGCGACGAAGAAGGGCTGCGACAGGAAGCGCTGTATACGCCTGGCCCTGGCGACGATGAGCTTATCCTCGTCGCTGAGCTCGTCCATGCCCAGGATGGCGATGATGTCCTGCAGATCACGGTACCGCTGCAGCACCTGCTGCACGCCGCGCGCGACGCGATAGTGCTCCTCGCCCACGATGTGGGGGTCGAGCAGCGTCGACGTCGAGGCCAAGGGGTCCACCGCGGGATACAGGCCCAGCTCGGCGATGGACCTCTCGAGGCGCGTGGTGGCGTCCAGGTGAGCGAAGGTGGTCACCGGCGCCGGGTCGGTGTAGTCGTCGGCCGGCACGTAAATGGCCTGCACCGATGTAATGGAGCCCTTCTTGGTGGTGGTGATGCGCTCCTGCAGGTTGCCCATCTCCGTCTGCAGGGTCGGCTGGTAACCGACGGCCGACGGCATGCGCCCGAGCAGCGCCGAGACCTCAGAGCCCGCCTGGGTGAAGCGGAAGATGTTATCGATGAAGAGCAGGACGTCCTGGCCCTCCACATCACGGAAGTACTCGGCCATGGTCAGGGCCGAGAGCCCCACCCTCATCCTGGCCCCCGGGGGCTCGTTCATCTGGCCGAAGACCAGGGTGGTCTTGTCGAGGACCCCGGCCTCCTTCATCTCCAGCCAGAGCTCGTTGCCCTCGCGGGTCCGCTCCCCCACGCCGGCGAACACGGAGAAGCCGCCGTGCTCGAAGGCGATGTTCCGTATGAGCTCCATGATCACTACCGTCTTGCCCACGCCGGCCCCGCCGAAGAGGCCCACCTTGCCGCCGCGCGGGTAAGGCTCCAGGAGGTCGATGACCTTGATGCCGGTCTCGAGGACCTCCCTGGCCGGCACGACCTCGGCCACGCTGGGGGCCGGACGGTGGATGGGCCACCGCTCCTTGCCCTCGACAGGTGCGCCCTCGTCAATGGGCTCGCCCAAGAGGTTGAAGATCCGGCCCAGGACCTCCCGCCCCACGGGGACGGTGATGGGCTGCCCGGTGTCTATCGCCTGCATGCCGCGCTGCAATCCGTCCGTGGAGTCCATGGCCACGCAGCGGACCACGTTGTTGCCCAGCTGCTGCATGGCCTCCAGGGTGACGTCTATCTCCCTCTTCTCCTTCGACCCCTCGCCTCCGACCTGTCCTCTGATGACTACGGCGTTATAGATATCAGGCACCTTCCCCTCGGGGAATTCGACGTCCACGACGGGGCCGATGACCTGTACTACCTTACCGACGTTCATACCCTACCTCCTCACTTCAGCGCCTCGGCGCCGCTGACTATCTCCAGGATCTCCTTGGTGATGGACGCCTGCCGCACCCGGTTGAACTCGAGGGTCAGATCCTCTATCATCTCCGCCGCGTTATCGGTGGCGTTGCCCATGGCGGTCATCCTCGCCCCGTGCTCACTGGCCTTGGCCTCGAGCAGCGCGTGGTAGACCTGCACGTCCAGGAACTGGGGCACCAAATGCGCCAACACCCGCTCCGCCGAGGGCTCGTAGATGTACTCCTCGGCCTCCTCGCCGCCCCCCTGGATGCCGATGGGGAGCAGAACCTTCTCCACCGGCCGCTGCGACAGGGCTGAGATGAACTCGGTGTAGATAATGCGTACCTCGTCCACGGTGCCCGCCTCGTAGAGGTGGGCCAAGACGCCGGAGATCTCACGGGCCTGCTGGAAGGTGGGCTCCTCGCCTATCCGCAGAAACTCGGCCAGCAGGTCGAAGCCCCGCCTCCGGAAGAAGTCCCGGCCCTTGCGCCCGACGGCCACCAGGGTGGCCTCGACCTCCGACCCCTCGAGCGCCGCGGCGGCACGCCGGATCATGTTGGCGTTGTACGAGCCGCACAGCCCGCGGTCGCCGGTAACCACGACGTAGGCGCGGCGCTTCACCTCTCTGCGCCGCAGGAGCGGGTGGTCCAGCCCGGCGCCCTGGGACGACAGGCGGTGCAACATCTCCTCAAGGCCGCGGGCGTAGGGCCTGGCGGCCACTACCCTTTCTTGGGCCTTGCGGAGCTTAGCCGCGGCCACCATCTCCATGGCCTTGGTGACCTGCTTTATGTTATCGACGGCCCTGATACGCCGCCTGATATCCAATAGGCTCGCCACTACGGAACGCCCCCTTACGATACCTGGGCCGCCGCGCCCTCCTCCGCGGCGCGGAAGCGCCTGCGGAAGGCCCGTATGGCCTCATCCAGCTTCTCGCGGAGCTCGTCCTTGAGCTCGCCCGTCGTGCGTATCTCCTCCAGGATCTGCCGCCCCTCCGACCGCAGGTAGGACAGGAGCTCCCGCTCGAACTCGCGCACGCGCTCCACCGGGACATCGTCGATGTAACCGTTGACCCCGGCGTAGATCACTGCCACCTGCTCCTCTACCGGCATGGGCTGGTACTGATCCTGCTTGAGGAGCTCCACCATCCTCTGGCCCCTGGCCAGCCTCGCCTGGGTGGCCTTATCGAGGTCTGACCCGAACTGGGCGAAGGCCTCGAGCTCCCGGTACTGAGCTAGGTCCAGCCTCAGGCGGCCGGCCACGCTGCGCAGGGCCTTCACCTGCGCGGCGCCGCCGACGCGGGACACCGACAACCCGACGTTGACGGCGGGGCGCACGCCGGCGTAGAAGAGGTCCGACTCCAGGAAGATCTGGCCGTCGGTGATGCTGATCACGTTGGTGGGGATGTAGGAGTGGATATCCCCTGCCTGGGTCTCGATGATGGGCAGGGCGGTCATGGACCCTCCGCCCATCTCGTCGCTCAGCTTGGCCCCTCTCTCCAGGAGCCTGGAGTGGAGGTAGAACACATCGCCCGGATAGGCCTCACGGCCGGGCGGCCGCCTCAGCAACAGGGAGAGCTCACGGTAGGCCACGGCGTGCTTGGAGAGGTCGTCGTAGATGATCAACACGTGCCCACCGTTGTACATGAACTCCTCGCCCATGGCCGCGCCAGCGTAAGGCGCCAGGAACAGCAAGGGGGCCGGCTCTGAGGCCGACGCGGACACCACGATGGTGTAGTCCATGGCGCCCTCCTTCTCCAGCCGCTCCACAACGCCCGCTACGGTGGAGGCCTTCTGCCCGATGGCGACGTAGATACATACTACGTCGCTGTCCCTCTGGTTGATGATGGCGTCCACGGCGATGGCGGTCTTGCCCGTCTGCCGGTCGCCGATGATGAGCTCCCTCTGCCCGCGGCCGATGGGGATCATGGAGTCGATGGCCTTAAGGCCCGTCTGGAGAGGCTCGTGCACCGGCTGCCTCCTCACTACGCCGGGCGCCTTGAACTCCACCGGGCGGAACTTGTCGGTCTTAATGGGGCCCTTGCCGTCAATGGGCTGGCCCACGGCGTTGACCACCCGCCCCAAGAGGGCCTCGCCCACGGGCACCTCCACGATACGGCCGGTCCGCCGGACCTCGTCGCCCTCCTTGATGTCCTTATAGGGGCCGAGGATCACGCAGCCGATGTCATCCTCGGAGAGGTCCATGGCCATGCCGTAGACCCCCGTGGGGAACTCCAGCAGCTCGCTGGCCATGACCGACTCGAGCCCGTGTATTCTCGCGATGCCGTCCCCGACCTGGATGACCCGGCCGACGTGGGCGACATCGAGCTCTGCTTCAAATCTCTCGATCTCTCTCTTTAGTACGTCACTTATCTCCTCGGGTCTAATGCCTTCCTTCAACTAACTCACCCCCGACTTGGCCATTCGATCCCGCAGGCGGTTCAACCGGCCCTTCACGCTGCCGTCGATGACCCGGTCGCCGATCCTGACGACGATCCCGCCCAGCAGCTCACGCCTCACCCGGGTCCTGATCCGGACCTCCTTGCCCGTGGCCTTGCGCAGGGCCTCCTGTAGCGACGTCAGCAGAGAGTCCGACAGCGGCATGGCCGCTTCGACGGTGGCCTCCGCGATGCCGCGGGCGTCGTTGGCGAGGCGGCGAAACTCCTCATATATCCCCGCCAGGTGTCTCTCCCGCCTCTTCTCACAGAGCAACTTCAGGAAGTTCAGCGTCGGTGGAGAGATCCTGTCGGCGAAAACCCTCTCGATAATGGCCTCCTTGGCACTGGGCCTTATGAGGACGTGTTCCCAAACCCGCTTGAAATCCTCAACCTCCCGGAGCAATCCCAAGACCGCCTGCAGATCCGCCTCGATCTCGTCGACGGCCTCCCGGCCGACCGCTACTTGAAACAGGGCCTGGGCGTAACGACGGGCGACAGTAGTACGGCGCATTAGTGACCCTCCACCTGTCGTATGAACTCCCTCACCAGTCGCTCGTTGTCCTCGCCGGTGAGGTCCTTGTCCACGACCTTGCTGGCGGCCAACAGCGCCAGGTCGGCGACCTCCTCGCGGAGGGCGGCTATGGCCCTGTCGCGCTCCTCGCGGATGGCCGTGCGGGCCCGGTCCAGGATGCGCTCCGCCTCCTCCTGAGCGGCGGCGACCAGCTCCTCACGGCGCTGCTCGCCCTCGCGCCTGGCCCTCTCTATGAGGTCACGGGCCTCGCTGGCCGCCTGGTTGAGCTTCTCCTCGTACTCCCGGCGGAGCTGCTCGGCCTCCTTCCGGGCCTCCTCGCTCTTCTGAAGGTTCTCGGCCACCTCGGCCCTGCGGCTGTCAAGGAGGTTCATGATGGGCTTGAAGAACACGATCCGCATAATAGCGAAGAAGATCAGGAAGTTGATGATCGCCCATACGAACTCATCGAATACGAACATCGCCATTCCTCCTCCAGCTCTCGTCCTCGAAAGCGAGCTAGGGGCGGCTAGGCCGGCGCACTAACCGCCCACCTGTTGGCTCCGAGGTAGGTTGGCTTACGCCACCCGTCCGACAAGAACGAAGACAAGAGCGAACACGAAAAGCGCTAGAGCCTCCATGAACGCCAGGGCCAGGATCATGAACATGAAAATCCTCCCGGCCACCTCCGGCTGCCGCCAGAGAGCGTTCATCGCCGCTTCCGCCGTCCGTCCTTCCGCCAACGCGGCACCGAAGGCTGCAATGGCCAATGAGATCATTGCCGCGCTAGCGAAGAGTCCAATTGCTCCGATCTCACCCATGGCTTCTACCTCCTTCCCAGAAGTTCAGTCTATCCTCATCCCACGCTCCGGGTGGGCCGGACGTCGTTAGTGCTCCTCCGCCGTGGCGTTGGCGAAGTACACCGCGGCCAACATGGTGAATATCATGGCCTGCACCAGCCCGAAGATGACCTCAAGCGCCAGGACGCTTATGGGCACCAGGACCGGCAAGGTGAGGAGCAGCGCCGCCAGAACCGTCTCTCCCCCGAAGATGTTGGCGAACAGACGGAGGGAGAGGGAAAAGGGTTTCACCAGCTCCTCGAGGATGCCGAGCGGCAGCATGAGCGGCGCCAAGAAAGGCGGATCCACGAAGTGCTTGAAGTACCCAAGGCCCTTCTCCTTGATGCCGAAGTACTGCTGCGAGAAGAAGACGATCACCGCAAGCCCGGCGGTCACCCCCCACCTGCTCGTCGGCGCCAGGAAGCCCTTGAAGTGCCCGGCGCCGGGGATCAGGCCGGAGTAGTTGGAGACCACGATGAACAGGAAGAAGCTGATGAGCAGGGGCAGATAACCCCGCGCCCGGTCCCCGAGGATCCCCTTGAACAGCTCCTCCAGGGACTCGAAGATCAGCTCCACGGCCGCCTGGAGCCGGGTGCGGGGCACCCTCTCCAGGGTTCGCGTGACGATAAAGGAGAAGATTATTATCAGGGCCATGATCGCCCACATGGTGGTTATCGCCGGCGTCACATCGAGGCCGAACAGGGTGAATAGCACCTCTGAGCCGTGGTCACCCGTGCCCTCGGCGGCGGCCGACATGAACTCCGTCACTTCCATCCCCCCTCCCGTCGCATATAGGCGATGACGAAGTAGTTCCGCACGATCCACAGTCCTCCCAGGGTGGCCAGAAGGGGCATGACCTCTCGGCTGAGGATGTAGGTCAGCGCCAGGGCCCCGAAGCTCGTCAGCAGGCGCAGCAAGTAGCGCTTGGCGATCATGCTGCTGGCCCTGTCCGGGCCGAGTTCATGGACCCTGTCCACAACCGAGGTGACCAGGCGATGGTTGAAGATCCCCACCAGCAGCCCGAGGACCAGGCCGCCGATGACCTCAGCGGTCACCATCGTCGCTCTCCCGTCCAGGGCCCTCCCCCTCCGAGGCTCGGAAGTCCCTCAGGAGGTCCCTTATGAGAATCCGAAAACCCGCCACCACTCCCAGCATGATCCCGCCCAGCTGGAACCACGGATCAGTGCCGAGCCGGCCGTCGAGGAACTCCCCCGCCTTGTACCCGAAGTACATGGCCAGGGCGAGGGTAACGGCGAAGGACACGCCCACCCCCACGTATTTCCACGGCGTCCGATAGCGGGCTCCGGTCCGCCTCTCGCTCATGGCGTCATCCGTCCCGGAGAATTACAAAAGAATAAAGGACGTTAAGCATATTTCGATTCCACTCCTGCAATTCCTGCTGCCCTCCGACAATTTTCCTCACCCTGCTGCCCAGTTAAATCTTTCCCGTTTCAGGGAATATCTTGCACAGCGTACTCCTCCGGACGGCCCCTCGTGATCCCGAAGTGAAAGAGCAGGGCGTCGACGATCCGCCGCGCGGCCCGCCCGTCCCCGTAGGGGTTTCGGGCCGTGGCCATGGCCCGGTAGGCCTCCTCAGAGGTCAGCAGGAGCTCCGCCGCCTCCCTGACCCTCTCCCTGTCGGTCCCCACCACCCGGACCGTGCCCGCCCGCACGGCCTCGGGCCGCTCAGTGACCCTGCGGGCCAGGAGCACGGGGGTCCCCAGGGAGGGGGCCTCCTCCTGCACGCCGCCGGAGTCGCTGATGATCAGGTAGGCGCGGTCCATCAGGTTGGCCCACTCCGGGTACTCCACCGGCCTCATGAGGTACACCCTGTCCTCGCCGGTCAAGACCTCCCTCACCACGTCCTCCACCACGGGGTTGGGATGTACGGAGAAGAGGAGCCTCACGTCCTCGTGCCTCCGCACCAGGTCCCGCATGGCCAGGCACACCTGACGCACGTGCTCGCCCCAGTTCTCGCGGCGGTGGATCTCGGCGATGACCAAGCGGCCGGGAGACCGCACCAGCTCCTCCAAGCGGGGGTCGGAGAAGGGGCGCCTCCGGTCCACGGCCAGGAGGAGGGCGTCTATGGCGGTGTTGCCCGTGACGAAGATGGCCGCCCCATCTATCCCCTCGGCCTCCAGGTTCCGCCTGGCCGCCGGGGTGGGCGCGAAGTGCAGATCGGCCACCGCGGCGGTGAGCTTCCGGCACATCTCCTCGGGGAAGGGCTCGTACTTCCTAAAAGTTCGCAGCCCGGCCTCCACGTGGCCCACCGGGAGCCGGTGGAAGAAGGCGATGAGGGCGCCGATGAAGGTGGTCAGGGTATCGCCGTGGACCAAGACCACGTCCGGACGAGCTTCGGCCAGGACCTCGTCCAACCCCGCGAGGGCCCGGCGGGCGATGTGCGACAGGGTTTGCCTCTCCCGCATAATATCCAGGTCGTAATCGGGACGGATGCCGAAGTGGTCCAGCACCTGGTCCAGCAGCTCCCTGTGCTGGGCCGTCACGGCGACCACGGGTTCCGTGGCCGGATGTTCCGCCAGGGCCCGGATCACCGGGGCCATCTTAATGGCCTCAGGCCTGGTGCCGAAGACCGCCATCACCTTCAACGTCACCCTATGTTCACTCCCGGACACGATGAAGCCCCCTGGCGGGGGCACACGTATGAAAATGAGATCAACCCTCGAACTCCTCCCCCTTGGTTATATCCAGCACGCCCAGCCGCTTGGCCCCGAGATACAGGCCGCTCATGAGGAAGACGAACAACAGCAGGGCGGGGCCTACCTGCAGACGGGTGAGGAGCACGGCGCCGACCCCGAGGGCCGCGCTCACGAGGTACATCAACAGCACGGCCTGACGCTGATTGAGGCCCAACCTCAACAGGCGATGGTGGATGTGCTCCCTGTCGGCCTGGTGGAAGGGACGCCCCTTCAAGACCCGTCTGACGATGGCGAAGGAGGTATCGAAGATGGGCAGCCCCAGGGCCAGGATGGCCACGGACAGCGCGGCCAGGGTCACGGTCTTCAACGTGCCCTCGACGGCCACGGCGCCCAGGGCGAAGCCCAGGAACATGGAGCCGGCGTCGCCCATGAATATCTTGGCCGGGTTGAAGTTGTAAGGCAGGAAGCCCAGCGAGCTCCCGGCCAGGGCGGCGGTGAGCAAGACCACGTGGGCCTGTCCAGCTCTGAGGGCCACGAAGAGCAGGGTCAAAGCCGCTATACTGGAGATACCCGCCGCCAGGCCATCCAGCCCGTCGATGAGGTTCACCACGTTGGTCACGGCCACGATCCAGAGTACGGTGACGGGGACAGCCAACGCCCCTATGTGAAACATCCCGCCGAAGGGGTTGGTGACCCAGGCCACCTGCACCCCAAAGCCCGTCACCACGGCCGCACACACCACCTGACCCAGGAGCTTCACCTTCGGCGAGAGCGGCCGCAGGTCGTCCAAGGTACCCAAGGCGACCATCAGGAACCCGCCAATGAACAGGCCCATGACCTCCGGCCTGTCCACCCCCAGAAACAGGAAGGTGCTCAGGGCGAAGGCCAAGTAAATGGCCACCCCGCCCAAGTAAGGCGTGGGCTTACTGTGCACACTGCGCCTACTGGGCTTGGCCAACATGCCGAAACGCAGGGCCAGGCTTCTCATGGCCGGCGTGGCGATTAAAGAGGCTATGAGCGCCGTCAGAAAGGCTGCGACATAGGCGGAATTAGGCATGGTCCTTCCCCATTCATGCGAGAATCGCGAAGCAGTCTTATTGTAAACTGAGATACAGCTTCTGTCAACAAGACCCGGGGCCCAAGGACACCGACTGGACGCCGGCCTCTTGCAGCATGGCCCTCGCCAGGGGATCGGGGTACTCCGCGGCGAAGTACACCCGGACGACCCCGGCGTTGATGATCATCTTGGTACACAACACGCAGGGCTCATGGGTCGTATACAACGTCGAGCCCCTGACCCTTACGCCGTGCACCGCGGCCTGGATGATGACGTTCTGCTCCGCGTGCAGGCCCCGGCAGAGCTCGTGCCTCTGCCCCGAGGGCACCTGGTAGGTCTCCCTGAGGCAGCCGACATCGGCGCAATGGGCGAGCCCGCTGGCCGCACCGTTATAACCCGTGGCCAGCACCCGTCGCCCCTTGACCAACACCGCCCCCACCTGCCGCCTGAGGCAGGTCGACCGCGTGGAGACCACCCGCGCCAGCTCCATGAAGTACTCGTCCCAGGTCGGACGCCCGGCCATCGCTAGCCCCTCACCGGGTCCCGAAGAGACGGTCGCCGGCGTCGCCCAGGCCGGGGACTATGTAGGCGTGGTCGTTGAGCCTCTCATCCAGGGCGGCGGCGTAGATCTCCACATCGGGGTGGTCGGCGTTGACCCGCGCCACCCCCTCCGGGGCGGCGATGAGGCACATGAACTTGATGCTCTGGGCCCCTCTCTCCTTCAGGAAACTGATGGCGGCGCTGGCCGAGCCGCCCGTGGCCAGCATGGGATCGAGGACGATGAGGTCACGCTCACCGAGGTCCGACGGCAGCTTGCAGTAATACTCCACCGGCTGCAGGGTCTCGGGATCCCTATAGAGCCCGATGTGGCCGACCTTGGCGGCCGGGATGAGCCTGATGACGCCGTCCACCATCCCCAGGCCGGCCCGGAGGATGGGGATCACCCCCAGCTTCTTACCGGCGATGACCTTGGTCCGGGCCGCACAGATAGGGGTCTCGACCTCTACCTCCTCTAAGGGCAGGTCCCGCGTGACCTCGTAGGCCATGAGCATGGACAGCTCCCCCACCAGCTCCCTGAACTCCTTGGCTCCGGTCCTCTTGTCCCGTATGAAGGTGAGCTTGTGCTGGATCAAGGGATGGTCGAAGGTGTTAACACGTAGTTCCTTTCTCTCCATGGGCGCCCTCCCCTTCCAGGTTCTCGATCTCCCGTATCTTCTCCACCCGCCTCGCGTGTCTGCCTCCCTGAAACTCCGCTCCCAGCCAGGCGTCGACGATGTCCAGGGCCAAGGAGGGTCCGATGACCCGTCCGCCCATGGTGAGGATGTTGGAGTCGTTGTGTTCTCTCGTCAGCCTGGCCAAATAGGTGTCATGACACAGGGCCGCTCGCACGCCCCTCACCTTGTTGGCGGTAATGCACATGCCGATGCCGGTCCCGCAGGTGAGGATCCCGAGGGCGAAGTCTCCCCCGGCCACGGCCCGTGCCACCTTGACCGCGATATCGGGGTAATCGACCGACTCGGTCGAATAGGTGCCGAAGTCCCGCACCTCGTAGCCCCGTCGCTCGAGATGCGTCTTCACTGCCTCCTTGAGCTCGTACCCACCGTGGTCGGCGCCTAACGCTATCCGCATCTTCTCTCCCTCCAGGCGATTCCAGCTATCAACGGGCACGCGAATCGAGTAGGAGGGGGCG
>DFND01000047.1 GCA_002375895.1 Firmicutes bacterium UBA3576 | reverse complement strand
TGGTCCTCGGGCCGGAGGTTTGCCGCCGGCTTCCTTCAGATTCTGCGTCGCCCGAGACACCCTTGCCTTAAGCTAACAACTACTGCTACCTTCGTTGTTCGGGACTTTCACCCTATAGACAACGCCCATGCCGGGCGCACGGAGAGAGGCCCTGGGACGCGTCCCAGGGCCTTCGCCAGCTCAGCCTATTCCCCAGCCCCTTGTTCCTCTTGCTGCTGTTCTTCCTCTACCTCGAGTTTCACCACTACGCCATCTTTAACCTCCACTTCGACGGTAACTCCGGAGCTGAGGGCCGCCGCGTCTATCCCGTCGGCCACCTCTTGGGCGACGGGGAGGCTCACGTAGCCGGAGCTATCCACCTCGAGGCCATCGACTTCCTCCAAGGGGCGGAGGACGACGCTCAGCAGGGTGCCGTCAACCGCCTCGATGCCCTCGATGACGGCCTTGAACTCAACTTCCGCGGCCTCGGCCCTCTCGTCGAGGACGACCTTGACCACTTCATCCCCCTCGAGCTTGACCTCGAGGATATCGCCCACGGCGATGATGTCCGGAGCGGCGTCCTCACCCTGATACTTGATCACGAAGTCGGCCGCGAGCTGGAGGCTGTACTCGCCGTCCTGAAGCTCGAGGTCACCCTCCACCTCGTCCACCGCCAGGACGATGACGTACTCCTCGTCCAGGAGCTCAATGGACGTCACGGTCCCGGTGAACTCGACCTCAGGCCTTTCCTTTATCACTATCTCCAGGACGGTATCGCCGTGAAGCTTTACCTTGACTTCGTCCCCTACCTTCAGCACGCCGTCGGCGAAGGTGTACTCGTCACCCTTGTACTTGACCAGGCTATCACCGGCGATCCCGGACCAGTTGCGGGCGCCGTCGGCCGTCTCGATGATCAAGGAGTCCGCGGTGACCTCGCTGACGGTTCCCTCTACCTTCACCTCTTCGTAATCGCCGAAGACGTAGGAGGCCAGACCGTCCTCGTTGAAGAACACCTCGACCTCGTCGCCCGGCTGCAGGTCGGAGAGCTCGGCGGCCTCATCCTCCACGAATATCAGGACGTCGGTCGCCAATTGGACGGTAACGGGTTCCTCCGAGTCCTCGGGAAGGACGGTCAGGGTCATGGCCGCCGTGTCCACGGCGAGCAGCGTGCCCTCTAGGGCCTCCTCATGGTCCGGGGCCTCGGTTCTCTCGCCCAGCCGGTCCAGCAGGGCCGCCATCTCGGCGCGGGTCACCGTCCTCCAGGGCCGGAAGGTGCCGTCCTCGTAACCGGTGACGAGCTCCCGATCAGCCGCCACCCAGACGTATCCCACGCCCCACTCCGGAATCGAAGCCGCGTCGGCGAAGGGCAGGGCGGCCTCCATGTGGGCCTGGGCCTCCTCCTCAAGGCCCATGGCCCGGACCAGGACGCGCGCTACCCAGAGCCGGCTCGCCGGGTCACGGGGCCCGAGGGCTTCGCCGGGGTCGATGAGCCCCTCCTCCAGGGCGGAGATGATGTAGCCGCGAGCCCACTTGAGCCTGTTGATCTCGGCCACGTCGGAGAAGGGGAACTCGTAGGCCTCCTTCATCCTCGCCTGGGCCTCCGCGTCAAGGCCCATCACCCTGATGGCTAGGGTCAGCACCTCGGCCCGGGTCACCTTTCCCTGCGGGTCCATCTTCCCCTTGCCCCGGCCCTGGAAGATGCCCTTGAGGTGCAGTCTGGCCAAGTACTTGGTGGCCCAAGGGGCCTCGTCGAGGTCGTCAAATCCCAACTTCGCCTGCAGCTTCTCCAGCACTTTCTGCCGATGCTCTAGGACCTTGGCCAGCGCCTGTTCAGCGCGCGGGCTTCTGGCCAGGGCTGAGGATACGGTGCCCAGCAGCATGGTCAGTACGAGGAGAAGTACGACTATCTTGGACAGGATCCCTCTGCGCGACACTTTAACACCCCCAGTTCAAGGTATTGTCACCATATCCTTCGCAGCTGACCTAGTGGATCTGGGGGTATCTAGGGTGAGGCGGCCTCCCTCCGGGAAGGGTGGGTGAAGAGCACCGCGACGAGCGACGCCAGGAATACGAGGGCGGCTGAGAGGTAAGGCGCCTCCACGAGATAGGCGTAGGTAAGGCCCGCCCACAGGGGCCCCACGATCCTGCCAAGGCTGTCAAAGGAGCTCTGAACCCCGAGGGTGAGCCCCTGGCCCAGGGTCGTCGCCCGCGAGATGGCCGAGGTGATAGTGGGACGGAGGAGGGCCATGGCGGTGCTGGTGATGATCAGCGACGCCAGGACGGTAGTTAGGCTGCCCGCTGCTGAGAGGCTGAGGTAGCCAAGCCCTCCCAGAGCCAGGGCGACCGCCATCGTCCTCTCCTCTCCGAGGAGGTCGACTACCCGGCCGATGAAGAGCCCTTGCACGACGGCCGAGGTCGCCCCCATAACCGTAAAGGCCCACGCCGTGTGGGCGGGAGTGGCGTCCACCTTGTCCATCATGTAATAGGAGAGCATGCTGAACACGCTGGAGCCGGCGAAGGTGACGGCAAAGGCCAGGTAAAAGAAGAGGGCGAGGGGGCTGTTTATGGCCACCAGAATCGCTCGAGGTCCCGGCAACTGCGGCGAGCTCACGGACCGGGCCGCCCTCGGGCTCTCAGGAAGGAGGAGGGCCGTGGCCGCGGCCGTCAACAGGATGGACGTGCCGGCGATGAAGAAGGTCATCTTGAGGCCGAGGGGCGCCAGTAGCCCGCCGGCGGCAGGCCCCAGGATGAAGCCCAAGTTCAGCGCCGCCCCCATAGCCCCCAGGCTTCGGGTCCGTTCCTCCTTGGAAGTAAAGTCGGCGATGTAAGCGTGGGCAGTGGGAAAGGTGGCCGCCGACAACAGTCCCCCGAGGACCCTAGCCAGGTGGAGGACCGATACCGATGTGGCCATCCCCATGAGGAAGAAGGAGAGGGCGTAGCCGGCCTGGCTGAAGACGAGGATCTTCTTCCGTCCCAGGCGGTCCGAATAGTTCCCCCATATGGGAGCGAAGATGAATTGGGCCAGGGCGAACAGGGTCACGAGGAGGCCCATGTCCAGGGGCGATGCCCCCAGGTCCCGGGCGAAAAAGGGCAGGATGGGAATGATGACCCCGAAGCCCGCCATGACGAGAAACATACCGGTGTAGAGGATGTAAAGGTTCCACTTGGTGTTCTGCAACTCGAGCTACCTCCTTTGGGCCCACAACGGTAATTATACTGCAAGCGAACTATTTTGTCACAATCCGGCCCGCCCGGCGCGAAGGGCGGGGAAGCCAAAAAGTCACAAAATTATGACAATGCAAGAAAAAGAGGGTATTGTTGTATTTATATAGAATTGGACAATTTTAACATGGCCCTTTAGGGGGGTGATAGGGTGAAGAGGGAAAGGGTAATCGACCTCAACTGCGACATGGGGGAGAGCTTCGGCCGCTACAAGCTCGGGCTTGACGAGGAGATCATCATGTATATCAGCTCGGCCAACATCGCCTGCGGCTTTCACGCCGGCGACCCCAGGGTCATGCGGCAGACGGTCGAGCTGGCGCGGGCGAAGGGGGTCGGGGTGGGGGCCCATCCCGGTTTCCCGGATCTCGTGGGGTTCGGCAGGCGCGAGATGCGCCTCACGCCCGAGGAGATAACCGCGGACCTGGTCTATCAGGTGGGGGCCCTGCGGGCCTTCTGTAGCGCCGCCGGGGTGGAGCTCCAGCACGTCAAGCCCCACGGGGCGCTGTACAACATGGCATCTAAGGACCCCGTCCTGGCCGCGGCCATCGTGGAGGGCATACTGGCCGTGGATCCGAGCCTGATCCTCTTCTGCCTCGCCGGGTCTGAGCTATGTCGCGTCGCAGAGGAGAGGGGCCTGAGGGTGGCCCATGAGGTCTTCGCCGACCGGGCCTTTCAGCCCGACGGGACCTTGTTGCCGAGAAGCCAGCCCGGTAGTATCATCCACGACGCGAAGCTGGCGGCCGAGCGGGCCGTCCGGATGGTCCTGGAGGGCAAGGTCACGGCCTACGACGGTACCGAGATCGAGGTGAGGGCCGATACCATCTGCCTGCACGGGGATACCCCGACGGCCGTTGAGCTGGCCAGGACGATCCGAGAGGAATTCGAGCGGCGGGGTATCGAGGTACGGCCCATCGGCGGGAGGCGCTAGGATGCGCGATCTGGAGCTGGAGGAGTACAGGCTGCGGGTACGTGAGGGCCTGGAGACGGGGGTGACCGCTGGGGTCGCGCCGGGGCGAGTCCAGGCCAACCTGGTGATCCTCAAGGGCGACCTGGCCTTCGACTTCCTCCGGTTCTGCCAGAGGAACCCCAAGCCCTGTCCGGTCCTCGACGTGACGGACCCCGGGGACCCTGTGCCCAGGCTGGTCGCCCCCGAGGCCGACCTGCGGACCGATCTCCCCAGGTACCGTATCTACGAGAGGGGCGAGCTCGTGGACGAGGTGACGGACGTGAGGCACCTCTGGACGAAGGACATGGTGGCCTTCCTCCTGGGCTGCAGCTTCACCTTCGAGCGGGCCCTTCTCGAGGCCGGCATACCGGTCCGCCACCAGGAATGCGGCTGCAACGTGCCCATGTACAGGAGCAACATCCAGTGTGTGCCGGCCGGGGCCTTTCGGGGGCCCATGGTGGTCAGTATGAGGCCGATTCCCGCCTCCCAGGTGGCCAGGGCCGTTCAGGTCACCTCCCGGTTCCCCGCGGCCCACGGTGCGCCAGTTCACGTGGGCGACCCGGTGGCCATAGGCATTGAGGACCTGGCCCGGCCGGAATACGGTGATGCGGTGGAGGTCAGGGAGGGAGAGGTGCCTGTCTTCTGGGCCTGTGGCGTTACGCCTCAGGCGGTGGCGGCGAGCGCCCGTCCTCCCCTGATGATCACCCACTCGCCGGGCCATATGTTTATAACCGACCTCAGGGATTCGGACTTGGCCCTGTTCTAGAGGGGCTCTGGATTAGAAGAGAAAGAAGGAGGGACAGAAATGTTACGGAGGATACTGGTTCTGTCGCTACTGTTCTTATTGGGCATCTCCCTCGCCGCCTGCGGTGGGACCGACCAGGCTGGCGGGGACGAGGGCGCCGGGACCCCCGAGACCATCAAGGTCGGGGCCATCTATCCCGTTACGGGCGCCCTCGCGGCCACCGGCACCGACCTCACCAACGGGGTCAAGCTGGCGGTCGAGATCGTCAACGGCGAGTTCCCCGACCTGAACCTGCCCCTGGCGGCGGAGGCTGGCCTGCCCAACCTCGGGGGGGCCAAGGTGGAGATCGTCTGGGGCGACCATCAGGGTTCGGCCGAGAAGGGCATGAGCGAGGCCGAGAGGCTGATCACCCAGGAGAAGGTCGTGGCTTTGCTCGGGTGTTACAACAGCGCCGTCACGGCCACCGCGAGCCAGGTGGCGGAGAGGAACGGCGTCCCCTTCCTGAACCCCGAGTCCACCTCTCCGACCTTGACCCAGCGCGGCTTCAAGTGGTTCTTCCGGACCACGCCGCATGACGACACCTTCGCCAAGAACTTCTTCCAGTTCCTCGAAGACCTGAAGGCGACCAAGGGCATCGAGGTGGAGAGCCTGGCCATCGTCTACGAGAACACCCTCTGGGGGAGCGACGTCGGCAAGTTCGAGAAGAAATACGCTGAGGAGTTCGGCTACAAGGTAGTTGAAGATCTGGCTTACCCGGCCAAGGGAACCGACGTGACCAGCGAGGTGCAGCGTCTCAAGGCGGCCAACCCGCAGGTCGTCATGCAGGCCTCCTACGTCTCCGATGCCATCCTGTACATGAGGACCTATAAGGAGTTCGGGTTCCTCCCCGAGGCCATCCTGGCCATGGACGCCGGCTTCGTGGCCGCCGAGTACCTGAAGACCCTGGGCGAGGACGGCTATTACATCCTCAGCCGCGAGGTCTGGGCGCTCGACCTGGCCGAGAGCAAGCCCATCATCGCCGAGGTCAACGACATGTTCCGGGAGCGCTTCGGCTACAACATGGACGGCAACTCGGCCCGGGCCTTCACCGGGACTTTGGTCCTGCTCGACGCCATCAACCGGGCCGGCTCCACCGACCCCGAGGCCATAAGACAGGCCCTCCTGGAGACCGACATCCCGGCCGATCAGCTGATCATGCCCTGGGAGGGCGTGAAATTCGATCCTGAGACCCAGCAGAACACCAAGGGCAAGGGTATCATAGTCCAGGTCCAGGACGGCAAGTACCTCACGGTGTGGCCGTGGGAGCTGGCCTCCGCGGATCTGATATGGCCGATGCCGGGTTGGGATGAGCGCTAGGTCCGTGAGGCGGTGGGAGGGGGCCCGGCCCCTTCCCACCTCCCTAACCTAAACGAGGTGAGATGATGGCGGCAGTCAACACCGTGGAGATACTGGTACAGACCGCGGTGAGCGGGCTTCTGTGGGGATTTATCTTCGCTTTGATATCCGTGGGCCTCACCGTTATCTTCGGCGTTATGGATATCGTCAACTTCGCCCACGGGGATTTCCTGATGGTCAGCATGTACGGCGCCTTCGTGCTGTACTCCTTCTGGGGGCTGGATCCCCTGCTGTCGCTGCCCCTGGTAGTGGCCTTCATGTTCGGGGTGGGGGTTCTCACCTACCGGCTGCTCATCAGCCGCGTCCTGGACGCCCCCATGTTAGCCCAGATTTTCGCCACCTTCGGGCTCCTGGTCTTCCTGCGTGGGGCCGCACACCTGATCTTTCACGCGGATTACCAGTCCATAAAGAACCCGATCCTGAGCGGCAGCTTCGAACTCTTCGGGGTCACCATGAGCGTCCCGCAGGTGGTGGCCGCTGTGGGGGCCATGGTGATCACCGGCCTGGTGTACTGGTTCATCATGAAGACCGAGACGGGTTGGGCCCTGCAGGCCGTGGCCGAGGACAAGGAGGCGGCCTCTCTCATGGGCATCGACAGCGAGTGGATGTACTCCCTGGCGTGGGGCTTGGGGAGCGCCTGCGTGGCCATAGCCGGGGTCCTGCTCTCCAACTTCTACTACATCTTTCCTGAGGTCGGGGTTATGTTCGGGCTCATCGCCTACGTGGCAGTGGCCCTGGGGGGGTTCGGCAGCGTGACTGGCGCCCTGGTGGCCGGTGTCATCATCGGCGTCGCTGAGGTGCTCGGGGGCTTTCTCATCGGACCGGAGTATAAGTACGTAATAGTGTTCCTGATATACCTGGCCGTGGTGGTCCTAAGGCCGAAGGGCCTGATGGGCAAGGCCTGATGGGTGGTGATGAATGTTGCACGAAGTTGAAGTGTTGAGGCGCTTTGCGCCGCCGAGGCTCGGGAGGTTCGTCGTTCCAGCCCTCCTGCTGCTGTTGATCCTCTTCCCCTTTGTGGTGAACGCCGCCTTTTACGTACACCTGATGATCCTGGTCTTCCTGTTCGCCTATTTGGGACAGGCCTGGAACATCCTGGGCGGGTACACCGGCCAGGTGTCGCTGGGCCACGCGGTGTTCCTGGGCCTCGGGGCCTATACCTCCACCCTTCTCTTCGAGTGGTACGGGGTGTCGCCGTGGATCGGGATGATCGCCGGCGGCCTGGTGGCCATGGCCTTCGGCCTGATAATCGGGCTCCCGACCTTCAGGCTCCAGGGCCACTACTTCGCCATCGCCACCATCGCGGTGGGCGAGTCGGTGCTGGCCCTGTTCAACAGCTGGGACCTGGTGGGAGGGGCGAGCGGCATCTACCGGACCATAGTCCCGGAGTCCTGGTGGGCGATGCAGTTTCACTCCAGCAAGGACCCCTATTATTTCATCGCCCTCGGCCTGGTGGTGACCATTTTCACCGTCACGCGGCTCATCGAGAGGAGTCGGCTCGGCTACTACTTCCGGGCCATCAAGGAGGACCCCGATGCGGCCAAGAGCCTGGGGATAGATACCACGAGGTACAAGCTGTACTCCATGATGATCAGCGCCTTCTTCACGGGCCTCGCGGGAACGCTGTACGTCCAGTACCTGTTGTTCATAGACCCGGAGATGGTCTTTCTCCTGATGCTGTCCATACAGATCTGTCTGGTCCCGGTCCTGGGAGGGGTGGGCACCCTTTGGGGCCCGGCGGTAGGTGCGGCCATCCTCATTCCCATATCCGAGTTCACCCGCGGCTACCTCGGGGGCAGCGCGGCGGGCCTGGACTTGGTGGTCTACGGCGCCCTTATAATGCTCGTGGCCGCCTACAAACCCGCGGGGATCATGGGTCTGCTGCGGAAGGCGTCCTAGTCCGGCTGGGCAGGTGGTGAACATGACTTTACTCAAGGTGGAGAACCTCACCAAGCGTTTTGGCGGGTTGGTGGCCAACGACGATGTGAGCATGTACGTGGAGCGGGGGGAGATCGTGGGTCTCATCGGGCCCAACGGGGCCGGCAAGAGCACCTTCTTCTCCACCGTCTCGGGGTATTACCGGCCCGACGGCGGCAAGGTGTACTTCGACGGCGAGGACATAACCGGCCTCCCCACCGAGAAGGTGTGCCTCAGGGGGATGACCCGGACCTTCCAGATCGTGAAGCCCTTCTCCGACATGACGGTGTTGGAGAACGTCATGGTCGGGGCCTTCGCCAGGTCGGCCCGTGTGAGCGAGGTGCGCGACCGGGCCCTGGAGGTCCTGGAGTTCGTGGGCTTGGCCGATAGGAGGGACTTCCCCGCCGCGGGGCTGACGATAGCGAACAAGAAGCGTCTGGAGCTCGCCCGTGCCCTGGCGACGGAGCCCAAGCTCCTGATGCTGGACGAGGTCATGGCCGGGCTTACCCCCAGGGAGACCCAGGAGGCCGTGGAGCTCATACACCGTATCCACGAAAGGGGGATCACCCTTTTCATCGTAGAACACGTGATGGAGGTAATCATGCCCATATCCGACCGGGTGTACGTCCTGGACGGCGGCAGGAAGATAGCCGAGGGACCGCCGCAGGAGATAGCGGAGAACGAAGAGGTCATCAAGGCCTATCTCGGGGAGAGGTACCATGCTGCTAGAGGTTAAGGACATAGTGGCGGGTTACAGCGGAGTGCCGGCTATCCACGGAGTCTCCTTTAGCATCGAGGAAGGGGAGATAGTCTCCATGGTGGGGGCCAACGGGGCCGGCAAGAGCACCATCCTGAAGACCGTATCCGGCCTCCTGCGTCCGGAGAGGGGGACCATCACCTTCGCCGGGCAGAGGGCCGACGGGCTCCCCCCGCACAGGCTGGTGGCCATGGGCATAGCCCACGTGCCGGAGGGCAGGCGGCTCTTCGCCAGGATGACGGTCCAGCAGAACCTGATCATGGGCGCCTATACCCAGAGGTCCGAGGCGGAGCGTGCCGAGACCCTGGCGGAGATTTACGAGATCTTCCCCATTCTCAAGGAACGCAGAACCCAGCTGGCCGGTACCATGAGCGGAGGCGAGCAGCAGATGCTGGCCATAGCCCGGGGCATGATGTCCCGGCCGAGGCTCCTGATGCTCGATGAACCGTCCTTGGGGCTCATGCCCAAGCTGGTGACTCAGATCTTCGAGCTCATCCGCCGCATAGCCGCAAGGGGCACGACCATACTTCTCGTGGAGCAGAACGTGAGGGAGGCCTTGGAGTTGTGCGACAGGGGATACGTGCTGCAGACCGGCAAGGTAGTAGCCGAGGGGACGGGGGACGAGCTCCTGGGCAGCGAGCTGGTGAAAAAGGCTTATCTGGGGCTGTGAAGCTGAGGTTCCTTACGGCGGGAGACCGGGGCCTCATGGTCGAGCTGGGAGACGAGGTGGACCTGGCCATAAACCGCAGGGTCCACGCCCTGGCCCGGCTGATCCAAGCGGAGGACATCGCCGGGGTGGAGGAGTTAATTCCCACCTATCGTTCCATCCTGGTGATCTACGATCCTCTCATCCTTCCTTACGATGAATTGGTGGAGAGGATAAGGGGCCTCGCGACGGAGGAGGCCTCCTCCGCCCAGGTGAGGACTGTGACGCTGCCCACCTGTTACGGCGGGGAGTTCGGCCCGGACCTCGAGGACGTGGCGCGGCATAACGGCCTTACCACCCAGGAGGTGATAGATATCCACACGTCCCGGGGCTACCCCGTCTTCTGCCTGGGCTTCTCACCGGGCTTTCCGTATCTCGGCGGGATGTCGGAGAGGATCGCCATGCCCCGTCTTGAAAACCCCCGTACAAAGGTGCCCGCGGGCTCTGTGGGCATCGCCGGTACCCAGACGGGGGTCTACCCCTCGGAGACCCCGGGCGGCTGGCGGATCATCGGGCGGACGCCGGTGAGGCTGTACCTGCCCGAGAGGGACCCGCCCGTGCTCTTGCGGCCCGGGGACGTGGTCCGGTTCCGGGCCATCGACGAAGAGGAGTACAGGGAGATAGCCCGTCTGGAGAGAGACGGGAGGTATGAGCCGGAGATCGCCTACGGGGGTGGTGAGGGTGAGTAGGCCCTTGTTCGAGGTTATCGCCCCCGGGCTCCTCACCACGGTGCAGGACGCGGGCAGGAAGGGGTTTCAGAAGTTCGGGGTGTCGCCCAACGGCGCCCTGGACATGTACTCTTACCGTATGGCCAACTTCCTGGTGGGCAATCGGGATGAAGCTGCGCTGGAGCTTACCCTCGTGGGGCCCACCCTCAAGGTCCTCGCCTCAGCCACAGTGGCCGTGTGTGGCGGCGACCTCTCCCCGAGCCTCAACGGCAGCCCGGCGCCTCGCTGGGAGAGCTTCGTCGTCAGGGAGGGGGACGTCCTCTCCTTTGGGAAGTGCAGGGGGGGAAGCCGCGCCTACCTGGCGGTCTCGGGCGGACTAGACGTCAAGCCGGTTATGGGGAGCCGGTCGACCGACCTCCTGGCGCGCCTCGGGGGCCTTGGGGGACGTCCCCTGAAGCGGGGTGATGTGCTGTACTGCCGTGAGGCCGAGCCGGCTCCGCCGGGGAGGTGCGTGCCGCCCGAATACATCCCGGAGTTCCCCTCTGAGGTGGTCCTCAGAGTGGTGCCCGGTCCGCAGGACGACCACTTCAGCCCGAAGGGCCTTGAGACCTTCTTCTCCTCTACCTACGAGGTCACCTCGGATTCGGACCGTATGGGGTGCCGCCTGGAGGGGCCGGCGATTGAGCACCTCGGGGGGGCCGATATCATATCCGACGGCGTCCCCCTGGGGGCGGTTCAGGTGCCCAAGCACGGCAGGCCCATAATCCTCCTGGCCGGCCGGCAGACGGTGGGAGGGTATGCCAAGATAGCGGTGGTTATAACGCCCGATGTGGACCGGGTCGCTCAGCTGAAGCCCGGTGACAGGGTGAGGTTTCAGAGGGTCTCCCTCGAGAAGGCACAGCGGGAGCTGGGGAAGTACCTGGGGAAGATGGACCCGGGCATCATCAGGCAGCGGTCGGAAAAGGTGAGCAGGTACATAATCAAGATCAACGGGCGGCGGTTCGAAACGGTCGTCGAGGAACTGAGTTAGCGTGGGATGCCTAGGTTTTTAACGTGGTCGTCCTGTCGAGGTCGATCCAGGGGCGGTCACAGGCTCTGAATTGCTCTTGCCTTGCGGCCTACGTGGTTCTTGGTTCTTAAGAGAGGGCGCAAGTTCGGGTTTCTGGCGCCCTCTTCATGTTTGAGCATTACCTACCGGAGAGGTGTCTTCCGAGACCCCGGTATCCTTCCAGGCTAACCCCTACTAGGCCCTCGCGATGGCGATTAATGGCTGCAGGTTCGCCGTACGGGCTTGTTGTCTCAAGGCCGTCTGAAAGGTGTGCTGTCCCCGGGCCAGGTGGTGCCTCTAGACTCGTCCCCTGTCAGCCCTCGCGAGCTTACGGACAATGGGTTGGCCCTCGTCCCTCCGGCGATCCCCCCAAGGCTGTCAGGCTATCGGGGTGATGGGCAGGCTCTCGTGCTGAACCCGACTTATAAGGCAGTCTCCCCCTACTCAGTCGAGGGGTGTCCGAATACAGCTGCCGGCTGCCGTGCCTCCGAGAGATGTCCTCCTTAAGCCCCAGCTCGGAATCTCCGGCAGTCGTTCATCAAGAGTGGGCGACTCCCACTTCCAGCAGTGAGGTCCGCTGAGAGGCTGGTGATTTTCCTGAGGTCGAGGCCTGGAGGACATCATGCTCCCTGTGCCTTCTGGCCCTCACTTTGCTCAAGCGCTCTCTTTCACGATATGCCAAGCACTGCATAGCCCTGGAGGGTATGTGGGCTAGATGGGCAAGGGAACTGTTCGGGAAAGAACTAATTAGTGTCCCCTGAAAAACTCCAG
>DFND01000046.1 GCA_002375895.1 Firmicutes bacterium UBA3576 | reverse complement strand
TGGTCCTCGGGCCGGAGGTTTGCCGCCGGCTTCCTTCAGATTCTGCGTCGCCCGAGACACCCTTGCCTTAAGCTAACAACTACTGCTACCTTCGTTGTTCGGGACTTTCACCCTATAGACAACGCCCATGCCGGGCGCACCGACAGGCGACCTCGGCGGTGGAACCGCCGGGGTCTATTTATGTTCTCGGCCTCATGGGGAATAATACCGGTGAACCAGAGGTTGGGAGGTAGAGTCGTGCGGAGCAGGTTCTTCTGGGCGCTCATTTGCGCCGGTGCTGTCTTGATAATGGCTCTGTCCGTAGTTCTCCTCCGAGCCGACGAACCAGCGGACTCGCCAGTTCAGGGCGCCGGGGTCAGTCCTGCTCCCCTTGATGCCGTCAAGGTGAATGCCCGCGCGGCCTACCTCCTTGCGGGCCGGTCCCATACTCCCCTAGTGGCTCAGAACGCCGACACCCAGCTGGCCCCCGCAAGCCTGGTGAAGATGATGACCCTACGGCTGGCCTTCAAGGCCTTACGCGACGGCAGAGCGGCCCTCGATGATCTCGTCCCGGTGAGCGTCAAGGCCTGGCGGACTCCGGGCTCGCGTATGTTCATCAGGGAAGGAGAGCTGGTACCTTTCGAAGAGCTCCTCAAGGGCATCGCCGTGGTGTCCGGAAACGACGCCTGTGTGGCGGTAGCCGAGTTTCTGAGCGGTACTGAAGAGGCCTTCGTAGCGGAGATGAACGAGGAGGCCAAACGTCTCGGGCTCACCGGGACACATTTCGTCGATAGCCACGGCATCAGCGACGCCAACAAAATGACAGCCAGAGATGCCGCTGTGTTGGGGCTCAGCCTCATCGAGGACTTTCCGGAAGTGCTGAGATATACCAGCCAGAGGGAGTTCACCTTCGGCGGTGTCCACCAGTTCAACAGGAACGGGCTCCTTTTCAGGGACGAGGCCGTCGACGGGATCAAGACGGGCCACACGGAGGAGGCCGGCTGGTCCCTGGTGGCCAGCGGACTTAAAGACGGCATGCGACTGGTGGCCGTGGTTATGGGAGCTCCCGACGGTCCCACGCGTGAACGCGAGGCCGCGCGCTTACTCCGATACGGCTTCTTGAACTTCGTCACCGTCAAAGCCGCGGAGGCCGGTAAAACAGGTGATGTGGTCAGGGTCTTCGCCGGGAAGAGAGGCTCTGTACCGGTCGAGCTGAGGGAAGCTGTTTTCGTGACCGTTCGCCGCGAAGCAGCGGCATCGGTGACGGTGAAGAGCGAGCTCCCGGACGGACTCGTCGCGCCTGTAGAAAAGGGGCAACAGGTGGGGATCGCACGGATACTGGCCGTAGACACCGAGATCGCGTCTAGGCCGCTGGTAGCAGCCGAGAATATCGGACGGGCGGGGTTCCTGAAAGTCGCTCTGGACTCCCTTCGGCTGTTCTTCCTTCGCCTGTTCACGGGGCTCAAGGTGGGCCCCATAGGTGAGTAGAGGTTGGCTTTGGCCAGCGCTGGTGATAATTATCCTGCTGACCTATGTCTCGATCAGGACTGTGTCCCACCCACTGGACCACGGGCGGTACTCGAGGATCTGCGCCCAGCGCTACAGGTTAACGGAGGACGGCCGAGTCACCTGTTCTATCCACGCTCCCTAGGCTCGCCGGCGTCTTTCGCAAAGGGTTCATCCTCAAGCCCAAGGCCGTCGGCATCAGGCTCAGTGGCCTGCCGCGCCGCCTCACGAGGTCCCTCCACTTGACTGAAGGGAAAGATCTCCTCGGGGTAGTCGCCCTGCCGGACGCTTCTCCTCCTCAAGAAGAAGCTGGCCCCAATGACCGCTACTAGGATCCCAATGGCCAACGCCAAGAGTGGTTCCACTGTTCTCAAACCCTCCTCTAGCACTAGTATCCCGATGCGGGTCCACCTTATGCCGACCTACGGGCTGCGGGCAGGAGTTCCTTGTACCCCCTGGAATTATGTAATAGAAGACGGCAGGGGGTGAAAGTCTTTGCGAAACCTATCACTTAGAGTCCTGTTGGTGGCGGGGGTTGCGCTGCTGCTCTTGCTGGCGTTCGGTACCAATAGGTACGTGGATTATCTATGGTTCAACAGCTTGGGGTATGTGGGAGTCTTCTGGCGCTTTCTGACTTCCCGGCTGGCGCTACAGACAGCCGTCGGCCTGGCCTTTACCATCGGGCTGTTTATCGTCTTCCGTATCGCGATGCGTGAGGGTCTGAGGGCGAGCGCAAACTGGCTCCCGCCGCCTTGGGACACGCTTTTCTATGGACGTCGAGCTGGTCTGCTACCCCTTGCCGCCGCGGCCTTGCTCGGGCTCCTCGTCGCTCTATCGGTCGCCGATTACTGGTTGATGCTCTCCTCCTTCATACACCGCACTCCCTTCGCGCATACGGACCCGGTCTTCGGAAGGGACATCTCCTTTTACGTGTTTTCCCTTCCAGCCTTCACTTTTTTGTACCAGCTGGCCTCGTCCTTCCTGGTAATTTCGCTGCTCGTCTCCCTGGCCATCGGAATTATCGGCGGGGCCATTACGACCGTCGAGGGGCGGTATTTAATAGCCCGGCGTTTTCGCAGCTTCCTGCTAACCCTGTTGGCCCTATGGCTTCTGGTCAAGGGCGTCGGTTATTGGCTCGATATGTACCAGCTGGTGTACTCGCCACGAGGAGTGGCCTTCGGTGCCAGCTATACCGATGTGCACGCAAGCCTAGTGGCCTTTAGGATTCTAGCGGGGCTGGCGGTCGTGGCCGCCCTTCTGACGCTGGTGGACGCCTTCACGGCCCGCATCCGCCTGACGTGGATCGGATTGGGGCTGTTGATAGCGGTATCGATCATCGGCGGGACGGCCTATCCTGCCCTGGTGGAGCAGTTCATCGTCTCCCCCAATCAGTTGGCCAAGGAGAGGCCTTACATCGCCTACAACATAGCCGGGACGAGGCAGGGCTTCGGCCTGGAGCAGGTCCGCGTCGAGGAGTTCGTCCCCGAGGAGGGGCTTAATATAGAGGTGATAGAGAGAAACCGCGACACCATCGACAACATCAGGCTGTGGGATTGGCGGCCTCTCCTACAGGTCTTCGCTCAGGAGCAGGCCCTGCGGCCTTACTATACCTTTAATGACGTAGACGTGGACCGGTATTATATAGACGGGCGAGTGCGCCAGGTCCTGCTGTCGGCTCGCGAGCTGGACGTCGACCTCTTGCAGGAGGAAGCCCAGACTTGGGTGAATCAACATCTGAAGTACACCCACGGTTATGGCGTTGTGGCCGTGCCGTCGACCGAAATCGATGCAGAGGGCAGACCCCACTTCTGGATCAAAGACATACCTCCGACGTCGACAATCCCCATAAAGCTCGAGCGGCCCGAGATCTACTATGGGGAGAGCACTGATGAATACGTCATCGTGAAGACCGACGAGCCGGAATTCGACTATCCGGCTGGCGAGAACGTTTATACGACTTATGAGGGGACGGGCGGCGTCCCGGTTGGTTCCCTGGTGAACCGTTTGAGCTTGGCCCTCTACTTAGACAGCTATCGGATCATCTTCACCGGCTCCATTCGGCCTGAGAGCCGTGTCTTGCTCCACCGAAACATCCATGTGCGGGTAAAGAAGATCGCGCCTTTCCTGGCCTATGATCGCGACCCCTACCTGGTTATGGCTGACGGGCGGCTGTACTGGATCATCGACGCCTATACTGTCTCCACCCGGTACCCTTACTCCGAGCCCTATGCTGGCGATAACGTACCAGCTCTCAGAGGTATCAACTACATCCGGAACTCGGTTAAGGTCGTTGTGGACGCGTACAATGGCTCAGTCACCTATTACGCCATTGACGAGGAGGACCCGATCCTCGCGACCTACCGGAAGATCTTCCCGGGCTTGTTCAGATCGTTCCAGGAGATGCCGTCGGTCCTACGGGACCATCTCCGTTACCCCCAGGACCTCTTTCAGATCCAGGCGGAGGTTTACACCAAGTACCATATGACCGACCCCGAGGAATTCTATAACCAAGAAGACCTGTGGAACATTCCCGTGGAGCTTTATTCCGATAAGACCGTGCGCGTGGAACCCTACTACGTAGTAATGCAGCTGCCCGGTGAGACGGAACCGGAATTCATCTTGATGCTGACCTTTACGCCGTCCAATAAACCGAACTTGGTAGCCTGGATGGCGGCACGCTCAGATGGGGAAAAATACGGGGAGCTCCTGGTGTATAACTTCCCCAGTGGGCATCTCACCTACGGGGTAATGCAGGTGGAAGCTCACATCAACCAGGACGCCGATATATCGGCCAAACTGAGCCTTTGGGATCAGCGGGGAAGCCAGGTGATCCGGGGTAATCTGCTGGTCATCCCCATAGAGAAATACATCTTATACGTTGAGCCCTTGTACCTGCAGTCTACACAGAACCAGTGGCCGCAGCTCAAGAGGGTTATTGTGGCGCATGGCGGACGCGTGATTATGGAACAGACCCTCGAGGCGGCGCTGACACGGCTCTTCGGACAGGCGCTCCCACCAGCCGAGCCGCCGGCCCCGGACACGGGCCCTCCGACGACCAGGACAGTGGAATCCCTGGTGATCAGGGCTAACGAGTGGTTCAAGGAGGCGCTGGACAAACTCAGGCAGGGAGACTGGGCCGGTTACGGGGAGGCCATAGAAAAGCTCGGTGAGGTCTTGAACGAACTCGAAGGCCTGGTAGGTGAGCCCAGTTCGGAGGTGGAAGAATGAACAAGACCGTATATATACGAAACATAGCCGATCACGTCGGACGGGAAATCCGCTTACACGGCTGGATGTACAATCGCAGGTCTAGCGGCAAGATCTGCTTCTTGATAGTCAGGGATGGTACCGGTTTCATCCAGTGCGTGGCGGTTAAGAAGGAAGTAGGGGAGGCGACCTTCGACCTCGTGGAATCGATGCCCCAGGAGTCCTCTCTGACCCTGACGGGCATCGTCAGGGAGGATCCCAGGGCCCCGGGGGGCTACGAGCTGACCCTGACGTCAGCCGAGCTGGTATCCCCGGCAGAGCCCTACCCCATAAGCCTGAAGGAACACGGGGTCGACTTCCTCATGAACTGGCGCCACCTTTGGTTGAGGACGCCACGGCAACACGCTCTGATGCAAGTCAGGGCGGAGGTCATCAGGGCCAGCCAGGAGTTCCTGGAGAAGGACGGGTTCATCAGAATAGATGCTCCGGTGCTTACGCCAGCTGCCTGCGAGGGCACCACAACCCTCTTCGAGACCGACTATTTCGGGGACAAGGCCTATTTAACCCAAAGCGGCCAACTATATGCCGAGGCAGCCTGTATGGCCTTCGGGAAGGTTTACTGTTATGGACCGACCTTTCGGGCGGAGAAATCCAAGACCCGCCGGCACCTAACCGAGTTCTGGATGTTGGAGCCCGAGATGGCCTTTTATGATTTAGAGGCAAGCATGCAATTACAGGAACGATTGGTAAGCTATATAGTAAAACAGGTGCTGGAACGACAGCGTCGGGCGCTGGATGTGCTGGGCAGAGACGTAGAGCCGTTGTTGGAGGTGGAGCCGCCCTTCCCGCGCTTGAGCTACGACGATGCGCTCCAACTTCTCAAGGAAGACGGGTTCGATCTGCCCTGGGGAGAGGATTTCGGGGCCCCACACGAGGCCGCGATATCGGATAGGTTCGCAAAGCCCGTTTTCGTCCACAGATACCCGGCGCAGTGCAAGGCCTTCTATATGAAACCCGATCCCAGCCGGCCTGAGGTCGTTCTATGCGCCGACCTGCTGGCCCCGGAGGGGTACGGAGAGATAATCGGCGGCGGCCAACGTTCGGACGATCTCGAGCACCTGGAGCGCCAGATGGCGGAGCACCAGCTACCGAGGGAGGCCTATGAGTGGTATCTCGACCTCAGACGCTTCGGCTCAGTCCCACATTCGGGATTCGGCCTGGGAATCGAACGCATAGTGGCGTGGGTCGCCGGGATCGACCATATCAGGGAGGCGATCCCCTTTCCACGCACTATCAGCCGAATCTACCCTTAGACGGACCCTGAAGGACAAGGGGGGAGAAGATGTTGGAGGAGATCGGCCGTACTCTCAGGGAGGCCCGTGAGGCGAAGGGGCTCAGCCTGGAAGAAGTACAGGCCGATACCAAGATCAGGCGGAAATACCTCCAGGCACTAGAGGATGGTCGGGAGGATGAGTTCCCCGCGGAAGTATACCTGCGAGGGTTCTTGCGGTCCTACGCCAACTATCTCGGGCTCGACGGACTGGCTCTGGTAGAGGAGTACCGTCGCACCCGGGAGGAACAGATGGATGAGCAGGAGGAGGCTCGCGTAGAGGACGACGAGGTCACCGTGGCGGACAGGCTCATCGTGCGGCCGGTCGTAGTGGTAGTCCTCGTCGGACTGATCCTCCTCGCGGGCACTTTCCTGGGCCTACGGTACTGGCCGACCACTACAACGGCCGATGAGGAGTTGCCCGGCCCGGCAGCTGAGAACGCGCAGGTACTGGCGCCCGAACAGCAGGAGGAGGCCTCGCAGGAGCCAGCGCCCGATACCCCTCCGCCGACACCACGACCGAGGCTGGAGATGTTCTCTGATAACGATAAGGAGTCGGTCTACTACGTTACCGGGTCCGAGGCGGTGGAGCTCTCCATCGCCGCCCGCGGTCGCTGCTGGCTTGAAGTGATGGTGGACGGTGAAGTGGTCACCCCTCCGTCGGGCATTATCCTCGAAGAGGGCGAGGCGCGTACCTGGAACGGCCACGACAGGATCTTCTTCCGGGCCGGGAACCCAACCGTGTTGGACGTAACCGTTAACGGGATCCCCCTTGACCTGAACGCGCAACAGGGCATTCCAAAGAACTTCGTCTTTATCCTGAAGAGAGATTGAGGGGATGATCATGAAGCTAGCCATAACCGGAAAGGGCGGTGTTGGAAAGACCACCCTAACTGCGCTCCTGGCCTACCTGTTCGCCACAGATGGACGAAGGGTTCTGGCCGTAGACGCCGACCCGGATGCGAATCTCGGGAACGCCTTGGGCGTACGAGAAGATGAATTGGCCAAGATAGTTCCGATCAAGGATATGGAAGACCTGATCTATGAGCGGACAGGCGCCCGCCCGGGGACTATGGGCGGGTGGTTCGCGCTGAACCCCAAGGTGGACGATATTCCCGAAAACTGCGCCCTCCAGGTGAGGGAGAACATAAAGCTCCTCGTGATGGGGGGCATCACCAGCGGCGGGGGCGGCTGCGCCTGCCCCGAGAACGCGCTGCTCAGAGAGCTGCTGCGACACCTGGTGGTGGATCGAGATGAGACGGTGTTGGTAGACATGGAAGCGGGACTCGAACACGTGGGGCGGGGTACCGCGCGGAGCGTGGACGCCTTCGTGGTGGTGATAGAGCCGGGGCGGAGGAGCTTCCAAACCGCTCATGCCATCGTCCGCCTGGCACGAGACTTAGGAGTTAAAAGGGTCCTCGCCGTGGCCAACAAGGTCCGCGAGGACCAGGTCGAAGCAGTGAGACAAGGCGTCGGCGACCTGGAGTTCTTGGGGTATCTTCCCTATGACCCGTGTGCTGTTCACGCCGACCTCGGCGGCGAGGCCGCCTTCACCGCATGTCCGGCTCTCCTCAATGCGGCGCGCGGGATCAAGGACCGACTGGAAAAGGCCCTCCTCTAGCGGGCTTCGCCCAGAAGGGTGCCCACCGGGGCAACCTTGAGGCCGAGCTCTTTTAGGCCGCCCAGGATGGCCGGCAGAGCCTTCAACGTGGTCTCGGCGCTGCCCGTGATCCTCATGCGTATGATCCCGCCGGGGGCCGCGCGGGAGAGAACCCTCTGCGTTACATAGACGGGATCCGAGCTGCTTCCGTCTTGGGAGTCGACCTGCCAAAGCACCGTTTCCAGATCGAGGATCTCCGCCATGGCCAGGACCCTCGCGTCGTACTCCCCGTTGGGCGGTCGAAAGAGGAACACTGGCTCGCCGATCAACCTCTCAATGGCCTCCTTTCCACTGAGGAGACTATCTTCTATGGTCTCCCGCGGATACTGGCTCAGGTTGATATACCGGTAACCCAACATCCCTATTTCCTGCCCCGCTCTGACCAGGAGCTCCACCGCGTCGGGGTTGGCGTTCGCCCAGTTCCCGGTGATGAAGAAGGTAACGCGGGCATTGTGTTGCTCGAGGACCTTCAGGACGTTCTTTACCGCTTCGACACCGTCTACCACGTCGAAGGTAAGGGCTACTGCCTCGTCGTTCTCCACCTTAGTGATAGGACCGCCGACGACCTCCACGGCCTCGGGTGAAGGGGTGGTGCGAACGCCTATGAGAACCAGCAGGAACAGGACGAGCAGGCTAAGCCCCGCCGCGAACCTCTTCCGCGCCCGGCGGTTGACCGTGATGACCAGCACCGAACCTCCCCCCTTGCTAGACTCTATTCAGGCAAGGGAGGGCTTATGCGCCAGACGTCCGAGCAGACGGCGACGACGGTGCTGGAGTTCGGCGCGACCCTTTGGCGTTAGCTGGCACGTGGCGAGGGCCCGCTCAACCACGTCGAGGGCCTGCCTGAACTCGCGCAGCCTGTGCTCATAGTACTTGGCACGCTCGACGTAGGCGAAGGGGTCCTCGGGCCTCTGGTCACAGAGCTCTGTCCACAGAGCATCAGCCTCCCGCCACCGGCCGGTGCGTTTGCAGGCCAGCGAGGCGTACCTCAGTGCCTGAACACGATAATCGTCCGGCATTGTGGGAGCTGCGGCACGGAGATACAACCGGAGGGCCGATTCCAGCTGACCCCTCCGTTCGTGGTAATGGGCAACGCCCAAGGCCTGTGCGGGGGAAGGATCGTCTCTTCCGGTGAGAAGGTCACATATCCTGCCGAATAGGGCTGCCAGGGACAGGATGTCCAGGAGATTGTGGTCCAGAACTGCGGGGAGGGCCTCTACATGTCCATCCCTCAAGAAGCGAAAGTAGAGGTGCGGGATAAGCTCGCCCGGGACATCGCCTTGACGCCGAAAGGACAAGACGCTGCGCTCGAGTTCGCCGAGGCTACACGAGCTCAGCGACGCCCCGAAGATGCGCCGCGCCGGGTACAACAGGTCCAAATGACAGCCTGCCTCGGGCGGAAGACGCCGATTAAGGATAAAGCGTGTGGTCAGGAGGTTCCAGTCGAAACACTTGCCGTTGAAGGTAATCAGAATTCGAAAGGGGCGCAAGGCCTCTTCCAGAGCGGTGAGGAAAGCAGCTTCAGCGTGGGGGCCGGGGAGGAAAATCTGGTCCACGTGAAACTTGCCGCCGTCGACATATCCCAGGCCGACCAGGAAGACATAGGTCCCTGGCCCGCTGGAGAGGCCGGTGGTCTCCGTGTCCAGGAACAGGACATCCTCGGGCCTGATGCCCGGTATTCGCCCAATTAGATACGCCAAGCCGCCGGCCGGCTGAAGGGAGGGGAGACATACCCCGCCGTGTCGGTATCCGGGGGAGAGGGAACGTCGGCGCCGGAAAAGGGTCCCCCCTGGCAGTTTCTGGGGGGAGGCCCCTAGCCTAACCGCCAGGCTGTATGAGTCCGTCTCCTCCCTGTCATCCACTGTGTCGATGGCCCGTAACTTCTCCCGAAGGTTCATCACATCGTCCCCCCGAGAAGGGTATCCAACACGGCGCGGGCCATATCCTTAGCCCCGGGGCCGACCTCGTTGGCCGGGCCAGTACAAGAGGGACAGCCGTCCGCACACGAGCACGAACCCACCAAATCTTGGGCGCACCTGAGAACCTGTTCGTCAACCTGGAACATCTTCTCGGCCAACCCCACACCCCCAGGATAGCGATCGTAAAGGAAGATCGTCGGCCTGCCCGTGAAGGGCGCTCGCACTTGTACTACGGTCTCCAGGTCGCCACGGTCACACATGAGATATAGGGGGGCGATGTTGGCTAGCAGGTTTGCCAACCCCAACAGCCCTGCCTCTATCTGAGAGCGGACATGAGACCTCCAAGGGGACTCATCAAGGGAGAGCCAATAGGCCTCAGTGTGCATCTGCTCCTCCGGCAGATGAATGGGCCCCGATCCCAGGTTCTCGTGGGTATAGAGTTTAATCTTCTTGAACATGGTGGGCTTCGACCGCACCAAAACCTCTCCGTAGCCCGTAGCTGAAAGCCCCCGCGCGCCCTCCTGCAGCACCTCGAGGACCTGCAGGTCCACCGCTAAACTGGCGTCGGTATAGTAGTCGACCTTTACTCGGCGCACATAAGCCTTCTTCTCCTCGTAATCGAGGGTCTCTACCTGATACTGGACGGACTCGTGAATATAGATCGCCTCCTCGTGAAGGAGAAGAGGAGCACTGATACGGTCGACCTCGCCGATGACCCGGGGCTTCTCCGTGATATCGATAACGACGAAGTTCTCTGCCGATGCCGAACGCAGGCTTATCTCCTCGGCGGGAAAGGCGTCCGCCATCCAATACCAACGCCCCTGGACCCTGTGGATCAGCCCCTTCTCCTCCAGATAGGAGAGGATCTCTTCGGTAGTGCTGACGCCGAACTCCTCGCCTTCCTCAAAGGGTAGTTCGAAGGCGGCGCACTTGAGGTGGTTCATCAGGATGTACAGGTTGTCGGGGTTGATGAGCCCGTTTTCCACGGAGCTGCCGAAGAAGTACTCCGGGTGCGTTATAATGTACTGGTCCAGGGGTGAGCTGCTGGCCACGAGGAAGACGGCAGATACCCCCGTGCTACGGCCCGCCCGGCCCGCCCTCTGCCACGTACTGGCGATGGAGCCTGGGTAGCCCAGCATGACACAGGCCTCGAGGCGGCCGATGTCTATCCCGAGCTCCAGGGCGCTCGTACTCACCACGCCGCGCACCGACCCGTCCCTCAGCGCCCGCTCTATGTCGCGCCGCTCACGGGGCAGGTACCCGCCGCGATAGCCCCTCACCGTAGAGGACTGGCCCACCTGGGCCAAAGCCTCCTTTAGGTAGGTGACGAGCACCTCCACCGACAGACGTGTACGCGCGAACACGATGGTCTGAATCCCATTGCGCAGTAGCCTGCTGGCGATACCGCGTGCCTCCAGCAGGCTGCTACGCCTAATCCCCAGTTGCTCGTTTACCACCGGCGGATTGTAAAAGATGAAGTGCTTCTCACCACTGGGCGCGCCGTTCTCGTCAACGAGTCGCACCGGCCTGCCGATGAGCCTCGCAGCCAATTCCGCGGGATTGGCGATGGTCGCCGAACAGCATATATACACCGGATCCGAACCGTAGAAACGGCAGATCCTGCGGAGGCGCCTGAGGACGTTGGCCATGTGGCTCCCGAACACACCTCTATAAGAATGCAGCTCGTCGATGACCACGTACCTCAAGTTCTCGAACAGCTTCACCCATTTCGTATGATGGGGCAGAATAGCCGTGTGCAACATGTCTGGATTGGTCACAACTATATGACCCGCGGTTCGTATGACTTTCCTGGCATCGGGTGGGGTATCTCCGTCGTAAGTATGTACCTTCACGTCGGCGCCGATAGTATCGATGAGGCCGCGCAACTCAGCCAGCTGATCCTGAGCGAGGGCCTTGGTTGGGAAAAGATACAGGGCTCTGGCCTCTCCTTCACGTAGTATCCGGCTGAGAACGGGTAGGTTATAGCATAACGTCTTTCCCGATGCCGTAGGGGTGACCACTACCACGTCCCGTCCGGCTAGGGCCTCCTCAACGGCCTGGGACTGGTGAACGTAGAGGTTCTCTATACCCTTCTCCTGTAGCGCCGGACGCAACAGCGGGTGCAGAGACTTGGGAAAAGGACCATACTTGGCCCGCCTTGGGGGGACGACCTCCCAGTGGGTAACGTTGGCCATGAAGGACGGGTCCTCTCTCAGCCTGTCGAGAATCTGCTCGAGGTTCAACGCCATACACCTCACGGTCAGTACTAACCCATTGTATTCGCGTGGCGTGACCTCGAGTCCTCCCCGTTGGACAAGGGGCGTTGTACGGTGTTAGAATAGTGACTGAGTTGACGTAGAGCGCACCGGAGGAGAGAGGATGAAACAGAGGATAACTAGCTTTCCGTATGAGGGCCTGTTCTCCGACTACTGCGGCGGAGTTGACCTCAGGGAGTTTTTCCCCCTAAGCCCCTGGGACGAGCGCTCCTACTTGGAGCGCGCGAGACACTTGGACCGTAGGCCGTCGTCGGGACGACCACGGCTCGCTGAGGCCCTGGTTCGCTACAACCAGGATCTTGATGCATATCCAGCCGCCGTCGAGAACGCCAGGCTGCTGGCAGACCCCAAGACCCTCGTCGTGGTCACGGGACAGCAAACGGGCCTCTTTACCGGTCCCCTGATTACCGTATACAAGGCCGTCACCGCCATAGCCCTGGCCAGGAAGTTAAGCACCTCCTTGAATCGTCCCGTGGTCCCGGTGTTCTGGGTCTGTAGTGACGACCATGATTTCGAGGAGATCCGAGGGGTCACGGTGGCATCTCCTAACGGAGACCTCGAGGCCCTTGACCTGGGCTTTGAGCCGCCGCCACGTCGTCCAGTCGGTTGGTTAGACCTCCCGCCGGCGACCCGCAACGCCGTATACCACCTAGAGCAGATGGCCGGGTCCTTTCCCCATGGCAGTGAGACGGTCAAACTGCTCAGTGACACCCTGGAGCGAGCCTCGAGCCCCGCGGAGTGGTTCGCCAGGATCATGGCCCGCCTATTCACCGCCCAGGGTTTGGTCCTCTTAGATCCCCTGTTGCCGGAGGTGCGAGACCAGGCCAGGCCGGTGTTTGAGGCCGCCCTTAAAGAGGCGTCCGAGATCGAGAGGGCGATCCGGGAGGCTGGCGCCAAGGTGAGGGCGCGGGGATATGAGCCCTCTCTACGCCTGGACAGGGACCAGCTGTGCCTCTTTCGTATCGTCAACCAAGAACGCAGGGCCTTGTTCCTGGAAGAGGGGGCGGTTAAGACGCGCGAAGGCGACCGTTGGACCCTGCAAGAAGTGCTCCGGGCCGTATCGGACGAGCCGGGTTCACTGGCTCCCAACGTCATCACCAGGCCGCTTCTCCAGGACAACCTGTTACCAACTCTCGCGCAGGTCTCAGGTCCGGGGGAGCTGTCCTACCTCTGTCAGATGGCCGATGTTTATCGCCTCTTCGGGCTGGAAATGCCAGTGATCTTCCCGCGCGTTACACTGACCCTCATCCCTCCCCGCGTACAGCAGGTCATGGCTGAATACGGCATTGAGGAGATAAGTCCAGACGCTCTCGTCGCGGCGGAGGAGAGGGCCCGTCATAGGCTCGATGACTTCGGCATCGACCGCTATTTCGACTCCCGTCTGGGGGAAATAGAGGCTGTTTATGCCCGTATGCAGCAGGACGTGTCCAAGATTGACCCCGACCTGGTCCCTCTCACGCGCGAGAACCTGGAAAGGGTCAAGCGTCAGCTTGAATACCTCCGTGAAAAGGCGTGGCGGTTCCACCGCCGCAAACATCGTCGCCTGCTAAAGGACATCGCGTTGGCACGGTCCTACCTCAGGCCGACCGGTGGGCCGCAGGAGAAGGTGCTGGGGATTGTGACCTTCCTTATGGAAGCAGGGCTTGACCTTCCAGGCAAGCTGGTGGAAAACCTCATCCTCTGCCCCTACCATCACCGGATGGTGTACCTCTCATGAGCGGGCTCGATATCCTGGCCTGTGGGGCTCATCCCGATGACGTGGAGCTGGGAGCCGGAGGCAGCCTGGCCCGTCATGCGGCCTTAGGGTACAGGGTGGGGATCCTTGATCTGACGCGCGGCGAGATGGCTAATAACGGTACGGCAGAGGAGAGGGATGGCGAGGCTAAGCACGCCGGTGAGATCCTCGACGTCAGCGTGCGCCTTAACCTCGGCCTTCCCGACAGAGGAATACGATTGACAGACGAAGCCCTAGCCAAGGTGGTCGCGGTAATCCGCAAGTATCGGCCCAGGGTTCTGCTGGTGCCTTATAGTCGGGACACCCATCCAGATCATCGGGCCGCATACGTGCTGCTGGAAGAGGCCAAATTCTCGGCCGCACTGGCTAAGTTCGAGGGCGACCACCCCCCGTACCGGGTACCGGTCCTCCTGCAGTACTTTATAAATAACGATGAACGCCCAGACGTGGTCGTTCCCACGGAGGGGTACATAGAGAGGAAGATGGCGGCTATCAGAGCCCACCGCAGCCAGTTCCTCTACGAGCCCGGGCGGTTGAGGACGCCTCTTAACGACGGCAGCCTCCTGCGCAAGATCGTCGCTCGCGACCGATATTTCGGCAGTCTCATAGGTTCCGAGAGCGCTGAGGGTTTCCTGTGGGGAGCCCCGCGCAGGACCGAGGACCTGCTCGGTCTGGTGTATAAGGGAGGCAGCTAGCCATGAAGGTCGGGATAATCTGTTATCCTTCCTACGGCGGCAGCGGAGTGGTAGCCACGGAGCTCGGCCGGCAACTGGCGGCGAGAGGTCACTTCGTACACTTCATAAGCTACGACGTCCCCTTCAAACTGAGCACATATGAGGCCAATGTTACCTTTCATGAAGTGGATATACCCTCTTATCCACTGTTCGCCTACCCGCCATATCTACTGGCCCTGGCCAACAAGGTGGTGGAGGTGAGCCGGCGCTACTCCCTCGACATCCTTCACGCCCACTACGCCATACCCCACGCTACCTGTGGTTTCTTGGCCCGTGAGGTGCTCGGCGGCCGGCTGAAAGTGGTCACGACCCTCCATGGGACTGACGTCACCCTCCTGGGGTCGAACCCCTCCTTCTCCGACATCATCCGGTTCTCCATCGAGAGCTCCGATGGGGTGACGGCGGTCTCCCAGGACCTGGCCCGAGTGACTCGAGAGCTCTTCGACATCCGCTCTCCCATAGAGGTCATCTACAACTTCGTGGATGCGAGTAGATTTCGCCCTTTGGAAGTTGAGGATCTCCGCAGCCGGATTTGTAGTCCCGAAACCCGGGTCCTGGTACACATCTCCAACTTCCGGCCCGTTAAGCAACCCGTTGCGGTGATAGACATCTTCCACGCCGTGCAGCAGGAATTGCCGGCAGTCCTGCTCTTGGTGGGCGATGGACCTGAGATGGCCCGGGTACAACAGCGGGTGGATGAGCTTGGCATCGCGCAGCGCGTGAAATTCCTCGGTAAGCAGGAGGAAGTGGTAGAGATACTGTCCCTGTCCGACCTGATGCTCCTGCCCTCGACCCAGGAGAGCTTCGGGCTCGTTGCGCTCGAGGCCATGGCCTGCCAGGTGCCGGTGATCGCTTCCAGGGTAGGCGGACTACCCGAGGTGGTCGTGCACGGCAGGGCTGGCTTCCTTTACTCCCCCGCAGACCTTGAGGGCATGGCGCAGGGCGCTATAACCATCCTCAGCGACCCGGCCCTCAGAGAGGAGATGGGCCTCCACGCCCGGGCCATAGCCGTAGAGAAGTTCTCCGCCGACGAGCAAGTCGCGCGCTACGAGAGATATTATGAACAGGTACTGGAGAACGAGGTGTAGGCATGAAGGTCGCCATGGTGTCTCTCGGGTGTGACAAGAACACGATCGATAGTGAGGAGATGCTCGGCCTCCTGCAGTCAGGGGGCTTTGAGATCACTATTGACGTGACTGAGGCGGACGCGGTGGTGGTGAATACCTGTGGCTTTATCGCGGACGCCGTCGAGGAATCTGTGAATGCCATTCTCGAGGCCTCAGAGAGGATGAAAGATGAGGCCGTGCTGGCCGTCGTCGGTTGCCTTGTAGAAAGGTACGGCGACGAACTCAAGAGGGAGATCCCCGAAATCGACCTGTTGCTCCGCCCGTCGGAGTTGGCTGAGATCCTGCCCGCCATCTCCGAACGCCTAGGCTTCAGACCCGCCGCGGCGCACCGTGGGCGCGTGCTATCCACGCCACCGTACCTAGCTTACGTGCGCATCGCGGAGGGTTGCGATAAGCTATGTACCTTTTGCACGATACCCTCGCTCCGAGGCCCCTTCCGGAGCAGGCACCCCGCTGAGATCCTGGCGGAGGTGGAGGACCTCGCCGCCCGCGGTGTCAAGGAGGTCGTTCTAGTGGCCCAGAACACGGGGGATTACGGTCATGACCTCAACGAGCGTACCTCCCTGCCGGACCTGCTCAAGGGCATCGCCCGGGTAAAGGGGGTACGCTGGGTACGGCTTCTGTACTGCTATCCAGGAGGCGTAACGCCCGAGCTACTCGAGGTGATGGCAACAGAACCGCACATCGTAGAATACCTCGATATCCCGTTACAACACGGCAGCGCGAAGATCCTCCGGGCCATGGGCCGGCGCTCAAAGCCCGAGAAGCTGATCCAGCTGGTAGAGGAGATCCGGCGACAGGTGCCGGCGATCTCCCTGCGCACCTCTCTGATAGTGGGCTTCCCCGGCGAGACGGAGGAGGACTTCACTCGTCTCCTCGAGTTCACACGACGCATAGCCTTCGACTACGTGGGGGTGTTCACCTACTCCCGCGAAGAAGGAACCGCGGCCGCGAGGCTGCCCGGCCACCTGCCCCGCAGGATAAAGGAGGAGAGAAAGCGGCGACTGATGGCCGAACAGCTCTCCATAACTCGCAGCAGGCACGCGTCGCGGATCGGGCAGATCACGGAGGCCATAGTGGAGGGCATAAACCCCAGCGACCCGGCGTCGATGCTCGGAAGGACCAGGGGTCAGGCCCCGGAGGTGGACGGGCAGACGGTTATCCTCGGCTCAGGCCTGAGCCCGGGCGAGATCATCCCGGTGCGTATCGTCGGGTACGACGATTACGATCTCATCGCTGAAATTGTAGAGTGAGGAAATCTTATGTCGACCTCGTAGAGATTACTAATTGGCATTGTACTGATAACATTTACGAGCTGTGTTATAATGTAGATGCGCAATTATGTTAACTGGCCTGCGTGCCAGTTTTCTGGCTCTACGAGGAGGGGTTGCCGTTGGGCTTCGGTGAACTCAGGATCTGGGCCGTAGCTATAGTGCTTGCCGTCGCGCTTGGTGCTCTCTTCGGCGGGTATTACCTCTACGAGCAGAACACCGTCAAGGCTCCTCTGGAGCAGGCCCTGGCCGAAGCACCAGGGGTTAAGGCCTTTACCTTGACCCGGGATGGAGCGGTGACACGCCTGGACGTTGAGCTGGCATGGGTAGACAGCCTCGCGGACACCTACGCCGCCCTGGACGCCACCGCAGGCCGATTGCTCGGGCAAGGCTACGCGCTTAGGCTCATTGACCGACGCGATCCCTTTCTGGAGCGAGTCTACCACCAAGCGCATTTCGCCCTCCAAGAGGGAATCTACACCGGCCGCTTCACCGACATGGCGAGGTCGGTGGATGAGATCATGGCCCAGAACGGGGTCGAGGAATACCGGTTAACCGTGACAGAGCGGCACGTCTTCCTCCAGATAAAGAAGGGGCGGGCTTATCTATACGAGGTGATACCGCGAACCGAAGATAGGGGGGGCGAAGCCTTTGACAGTTAAAGAGGTAGCTCTGGGCTCGGCGCTGGCCGTCTTGTTTTTCGCCGGCTATTTAGGCTACAACGTCCTGCCGTTCCTCTTCTTCGGGGGGTTGCTGTACGTCCTGTGGTTTACCGTGACCAACCGCAACGCGGGTGGCACTCAGGTGGCTCTAACCCCTACCTCCAAGATATCCGACGTCGACTTCGAGGCTATCGGGGGACAGGAGATGGCGAAGAACGAGCTCCGTGAGGCCCTGGACTTCATGCTGAACCGGGAGGCCATCAAGCGCCTGGGTATAAGACCCCTGAAGGGCATCCTCCTTCACGGCCCACCCGGAACCGGCAAGACACTACTGGCCAAGGCCGCGGCGAGTTATACCAGAGCCGTCTTCTTGGCCGCCTCAGGCAGCGAGTTTATAGAGGTCTACGCCGGAGTCGGGGCCCAGAGGGTCAGGCAGCTGTTCAAGAGGGCCAAGGAAATGGCCAAAAGCGAGGGGACAAACCATGCCCTCATCTTCATCGACGAGCTGGAGATCCTCGGCGGGGTTCGCGGCAAGCACAGCAGCCACCTGGAGTACGACCAGACCCTGAATCAGCTGCTGGTGGAGATGGATGGGCTGACCCTGGACGACGATGTTCAGGTCATGGTGCTGGGTGCCACCAACCGGATCGATCTCCTTGATCCGGCGCTGCTCAGACCCGGTCGGTTCGACCGAGTGGTGAACGTAGAGCTGCCTGATAAGGAAGGCCGGCTGCGCATCCTACAACTCCACACCAGAGACAAGCCCTTGGCAGAGGACGTGGACCTGGAGAGCCTGGCACGAGACACTTTCGGATTTTCCGGCGCTCACTTGGAGAACCTGACCAATGAGGCCGCCATTATGGCTATGCGGGAGGGTCTTGACCGCATCTATCAGCGACACCTTGTCGAGGCCATAGATAAGGTGATGATGGGCGAGAAGCTGGACCGTCGGCCCACGCCCGAGGAACTCCGGCGGATCGCCGTTCACGAGGCGGGTCATGCCTTGGTCAGCGAGGTCCTACGGCCCGGCTCGGTATCGGCGGTGACCATCACCTCCCGAGGTTCCGCCCTCGGCTATGTTCGAAACAATCCCGGGGACGACCGATACCTGGAGACAAGGGAACTCTTGGAGGAGGAGATCTGCGTGCTCGTGGCGGGGTCCGCGGCCGAGAGGCGGCTATACGGCAGCGGCAGCAGCGGCGCCGCCAGCGACCTGCGGGCCGCCGTAGACCGCGCCAGGAAGCTGGTCTCCGCCGGTATGTCGGAGCTCGGTGTCGTCGATGAGGAGGTCGTCCCGCCCGGCCTGTTGCACCGGACCATAACGGGGATCATCTCCGAACAGGAAAGTCGGGCAGATGCCATACTCGCCCACGCTAGCGTGGCCCTTGACCATCTGGTCGAGGTGCTGGTCGAAAAGGAAAGCCTCGCAGGGGATAAACTAAGGGACCTCCTCCGCTCTCAGGGCGTTGTAACCTGAGGCGCGAGTAGGCTATGCGTGCACAGCCGGGGCACCGAACCCCGGCTGTTGGCCTTTGTTCTCCTCGCAGGGGACGGCATCACGATCGCGAAAGCCTAATTAGCCAAAACTTCTGGGAGGGAACGCCTTGCGAGCCGAGATAATCAGCGTGGGTACTGAGCTACTGCTCGGAGACGCTACCAACACCACCGCCAGGTTTCTGGCCGAGAGGTTGGCTCTCCTGGGGATAGACCTGTCCCACCAGGTCACCGTCGGCGACGATCCAGCACGCCTCACTGAGGCCATAAGGATCGCCCTCGGTCGCGCGCAGATGATAGTTATCACGGGAGGGCTGGGCCCTACGCCCGACGACATCACCCGCGAGTCCGTCTCCCAAGCCCTTGACGTGCCGCTGCGGCATGACGAGGGGGTGGCGGAGGAGATACGACGCAGGTTCGAGCGCGCCCGACGCCCCATGCCCCGGAGCAACTTAAGACAGGCCCTAGTCTTAGCCGGCGCGAAGGTCCTCCGCAATCCCATGGGAACGGCGCCGGGCCAGCTATTGGAGAGGGAGGGCCGCCTAGTCATCCTTCTCCCCGGACCTCCGACAGAACTCGAGACCCTATGGCTTGGGGAGGTGGAACCGTGGATCGAAGGGAAGGGGCTCGCCGAGGAGACCATCCGTTCGACGGTGTTAAAAACCTTCGGGCTCGGGGAATCTAAAGTCGCAGAGGTGTTGGAGGACCTGCTCGCGGACTCGAGCTCCTGTACGACCGTGACCCTCGTCCAGGAAGGGGAAGTGCACGTCAAACTGACGAGCAAGGCCCCCTCAGCCGCAGAGGCTCTAAGGAGAATCGAAACCGTAGCGGAGGAGGTCGAGAGAAGACTGGCCGGTTACGTCTTCGGCCGTGGGGATGAGACGCTCCCGTCAGCCGTGGCTCGGCTGCTAACAAAGGGCGGGCACACCCTGGGCGTCGCCGAGTCCTGCACGGCAGGTCTTATGGGCGCCATGGTCACCTCGGTCCCGGGCAGCTCCCGCTACTTTCTTGGCGGCGTTATCGCCTACGCCAACGACGTAAAGCGGGCGAGCCTGGATGTGCCAGAGGAGATGCTGAGTAGGCACGGGGCGGTCAGCAACCCGGTGGCCCTGGCCATGGCTAGGGGAGCCTCCCGTCAAATGGGTGCCGACATTGGCATTGGCATTACCGGCATCGCCGGACCCGGCGGCGGATCACCGTCGAAACCGGTAGGCACCGTATTTATAGCAATTACTGGGCCTTATGGGTCAGAGTGTTTCCACCACAGGTTCATGGGGGACAGGGAGGGGGTGAGGCTTCAGAGCGCTAAGAGCGCGCTCTTTCACCTGTGGCGCTACCTGAGGAAGGGGCTAGGTTAAATGCGAGCGACTTTCCAGGACGCTGGGCCCTTGCTCCCGGCATTTTTCGCCATCTTGGGCATGATAGTCTTGACGAGCTTCATCAGCCCCGCCACCTATCATGTAGGGGCCTTTAAGCTTGACCTTTCGCTCAGCCTCTTCGACTTGGGTCTCACTGAGATCGGACTTCCGCCGATCGGTGAGGTGGCCGCACATACCCACCTCACCCCGCTGAAGCTCCGTATTGACGTCAAGAGCGTAGATCTCGATCTGCTGCAGGAGATGGCGGCAGGCGATACCGAGGAGATCCTCTCCGATCTGAGGACCCGTCTGGTTCGGGTTCTCAGGCTGTTCGTCGTTCGCACCCTTGCGCTCGCGGCGCTCGGCGGTGCTTTAGGGTGGATGGTGGTAAGGCCCTCGCCGCAGGCAATGGTCAGGGGGGCCCTGGTGGGCCTCATTGCCATGGGCTTGCTGCTCGGAGCGAGCTACATCAGTTACGACATCAGCGCCTTCGAGAACCCCGAATACCGTGGGGCGCTCGAGGCCGCGCCGTGGATGATCGGTTTGCTCCGGAACAGCATAGTTAAACTGGAGGAACTGGGCGAGAAGATGCGGCTGATAGCCACCAACCTGTCCACGCTGTTCAGCCGCATAGAAGAACTCGAAGCCCTCGACACGCTGCGCCCGGGAAAGCGCGTCCTTCTGGTCGCCGACATCCACAACAACCCCGCGGCGGTCGACCTGGTTAGCGAAGTGGTGCGAACCTTCTCCGTGGACTTCGTCGTGGACGCCGGTGACCTCACCGATTTTGGGACGCCCCTGGAGGCGAAGCTGGTAGAGGGAATTGGCGACCTCGGCATCCCCTATTTGTTCGCAGCCGGAAACCACGACGCCCCTGGCATCATTGCTACGCTCAGAGAGTTCGATAACGTGATTATCCTGGACGGTAAACCGGTCGAGGTTGAGGGCGTGAGGGTCATGGGATTCCCCGATCCCTCAGCCTCGTCCACCTCACCGGCCATACCCTCCGCGCAGGATATGGAGCGGGCAGCCCAGGCCATCGATGCGGCCCTCACCCATAACCCCCGCCCTGACCTGCTGGTGATACACAATCCCCATCTTGGATTGAGGTTCGCCAAACGCACCGGGGTACTGGTAAACGGTCACACACACGCGGCCCTAATCCAGTTCAGGGGGACCGTGCCAGTGATCAACCCCGGCACTACCGGGGGCGCTGGAATTCGTGGACTCAGCGCCCGCGAAGAGATACCCTTCAGCCTGGTGCTACTGCACCTCGTCCCCGGCGAGGCAGGGGCGAGACCAGGCGAGTGGATACCGCAGACCGCAGACCTTATTGAGGTTTATAACCTCAGGGTATCCTTCACTCTAGAGCGCATAGCCCTCACCGGCGAAGACGTGGACCTTCGGAAGGTAACCCCCTAGCTGCAGGAAAGAGCCCCCACCTGTAGAAGAGTTGCAAGGAGGAGGCAACGAGTGATGAGGTGTTTCATCGCCGTCCCGATCACCGGCGAGGCGAGAAGAGGGGCGGCACGTTTTCAGCATAGGTTGAGGCAAGAGGGAGACCCCGTCAAGTGGGTGGCGCCCCATAACTTCCATTTGACCCTTCATTTCTTAGGAGAGATGGAGCGGGACGTGATCGAGGAGATGCCCGCGCTCTTTGGGCAAGCGCTCGGGACACACGCGCCCTTTGAGGTCGAGCTCCAGGGCGCTGGGGCCTTTCCCAGCCTCAACAAGCCACGGGTTATATGGGTGGGGGTCGGAAGGGGGTCTGAGGCCCTGGCCTCTCTCCACGAGGCCCTCAAGGGCCCTCTTGCGCAGCTCGGGCTTCGGGTCGAGGACAGGCCCTTTAAGCCGCACCTGACTCTGGGCAGGGCGCGCGGAGCCATCGGTAGGCCTTGCAGGGAGGAGATCCGCCGTGGGCGGGATTTGGGTCACGGATCTTGCCTCGTGTCTCGCGTCATCCTGTACCAGAGCGTCCTCAGACCCTCAGGTCCGCTTTACCATCCCCTATTTGAGGTGCAGCTAGGCAAGACTTGATGGGTAATTTTGGTAATGATATACTTTATTCCGTAGACCTGTTACCTGGAGGAGGATTCGTGTGGAAAAGGAAAAGGCTCTGGAAATGGCCCTGGCCAGAATCGAGCGGCAGTTCGGAAAGGGCGCCATCATGCGGCTGGGGGACGTCTCGGCCAGGATGAACGTGGAGGTGATCCCTACCGGGTCCCTTCTCCTGGACAAGGCGCTCGGCATCGGCGGGGTGCCGAGGGGGAGGGTGGTGGAGATCTACGGCCCGGAGGCCTCGGGCAAGACCACCGTTGCCTTGCACATAATCGCCGAAGCTCAGCGGCGAGGCGGGATAGCGGCCTTTATTGATGCCGAGCACGCCCTGGATCCCGTGTACGCGGGGAAGCTAGGCGTAGATGTGACAAACCTCCTCATATCTCAGCCTGATACTGGAGAGCAGGCTTTGGAAATAGCGGAGGCGCTTGTCAGGAGCGGGGCGGTGGATATCATCGTCATCGACTCGGTAGCAGCCCTGGTCCCGCGCGCTGAGATAGAGGGGGAAATGGGCGACTCCCACGTAGGGCTGCAGGCCAGGTTGATGTCGCAGGCCCTCCGTAAACTGACGGGCGCCATAAGCAAATCCCGTACTACGGCGGTGTTCATAAACCAAATCCGGGAGAAGGTCGGCGTCATGTTCGGCAACCCCGAGACCACGCCTGGCGGGAGGGCGCTGAAGTTTTACGCCTCGGTAAGGCTCGAGGTCCGGCGGACGGAGACCTTGAAACAGGGTACCGAGATCCTGGGCACCCGGGTGCGGGTGAAAGTGGTGAAGAACAAGCTCGCCCCGCCCTTCAAGCAAGCGGAGTTCGATATCATCTACGGCGAAGGTATCTCCAAGGAGAGCGAGCTCCTCGATGTCGGGAGTCAACTCGACATCATCACCAAGAGCGGCGCGTGGTACTCGTACGGCGAGGAGCGCCTGGGTCAGGGTAAGGAAAACGCCCGCATCTTTCTGAGGGAGCACCCTGAAATAGCGGAGGAGATTGAACTGAAGGTTAGGGAGAAACTCGGATTGCTCGCCGACCCAGGCAAGGCGGAGGCCGGTGAGGATGCCGGAACAGCGTGACCCGGTCGTTACCGGCATCAAGAGGACGGGTAGGTCACCCTTTATCCAGGTGAGCCTCTCGGACGGAAGGGTCCTGGAGCTCCACGAGGAGGTGTTCTTACAACGCAGCCTACATGAGGGGCTCATAGTAAAGCCAGCCCTGGTCAAGGCCCTCTTGGACGCTGATTGTAAGGTCAGAGCCAGGGAAGTGGCGCTGAGGTTTCTATCTTACAGAGCCCGCTCGGTCAGGGAGGTCGAGCGTCGTCTGGGGCGTGAGGGTTTTCCAGAGCAGGTAATCCGAGAGGTCGTGCATCGGCTGCAGGAGACCGGTCTCCTCGACGACCGACATTTCGCGCGGTTATGGGTACGCGATAAAATGCATCGGGGGCCGTACGGTAGGGTCGCCCTCCGTCATCAACTTCACCAGAGGGGAATATCGAGGGAGATCATCGATGCCATTCTAGACGAGGAACTCCCCGAGCCCCTCGAGCGGTCCCTGGCAGCGGAAGCTGCGGCGCGCGCTTGGCGAAGACACGCCAAAGGATCTCCCGTCACCAGGTTGCGTAAAACGTACTCCTTCCTGGCCAGACGAGGCTTTGATCCGGATGTCCTACGAGAGACAATGGAGCAAGTACAGCAGTGGTTGCACGAGGAGCGGTCGGTCTAGTGGTACGGGTTATGCGAGCCTTGAGTACAATACCGGAGCGCAGGGGGCTGTGGCCCTGGCTATTCCTGGTCAATTTCGGGGGAGCTCTCTACGGTTTTGAATGGTACCGCCAGCAGCTTTCCGTCACGCCGCCACATCTTTGGCCGCTCGTGGCGGACTCACCCCTTTCGGCTCTGCTCTTCAGCTTCGTTATCCTGGCCCTTTACTATAACCGGAGGTTGCCGCTCCTGGAGGCATTAGCATATCTACTGACCTTCAAATACGGACTTTGGGCGGCCGCCGTGATCGCGGCCTACTGGCTTTCCACCGGTAGTCTGGATTTCGAAAACGGTCACCTCCTGGCTTCTCATCTGGGGATGGCTGCCGAAACGGTGATCTTCTTTCGCTACTACCCCGTACCCAGGAGGTACCTGGCCCTGGGGCTGGCCTGGCTCCTCGTCAACGACCTCGTCGACTACCCGCTTGCCAACGTGCACCCTTACTTGCCTAGCGCCGACCTGAGAGGATTCGCCCTGGTGGCCGCCTTCACCTTGTCCGTCGCCAGTTACCTTCTCTTCGCCAAGTTGAGGAGCGTTGTAGGCCGGGAGAAGTGATTGGCCCTAGTACGCCTTGACAGCAACCTCACGTCACATTAAAATATTCTGGGATGGACTTGAAAAGCCTCTACCACGTGTTATCGATAGATTGCGCTCTATTGCGCAGCACGCAGCGCCCACGCTCTCACGCGCGGAGCAGTCAGCGGTGGGTGTAGAATACGCCGCGTTAGACGGGAAAAGTGGTAGATGTTTTTCAATGGCCGAGCCCCAACTCGGCTTTATTTCATTTTACTACTATCGTATCGTACTAGGGGGGGTGTAGATTATCGGCAGTATAGAGGTGCTTCTAATAGTGTCGCTGATCGGAGCTGCCCTGGGCGTCGCCGTTGGCTATATCGTGAGGAAGACCATCGGCGAGGCCAAAATAGGTTCTGCTGAAGAGGCAGCACGAAAGATATTGACCGAAGCTCAAAAAGAGGCGGAGGCGAAGAAGAGGGAGGCCCTGCTCGAGGCCAAGGAAGAGGTCCATCGCCTGCGGAGCGATTTCGAGAAGGAGAGCAGGGAGAGGCGAAACGAGCTGCAACGGTTCGAGAGGAGGCTCCTCCAGAAGGAGGAGGCCCTCGACCGGAAATCGGAATCCCTCGCCAAGCGGGAGGAGGGCCTCAATAAGCGAGAACGAAACATCACCCTTCTCGAAGAGGAGATCAAGGAGCTCAAGGCCAAGCAGCTCGCCGAGCTGGAGAGGATCTCCGGCATGACTACCGAGGAAGCACGCAACCACCTGGTATCGAGCGTGGAGAAGGAGATCCGGCACGAGGTGGCCGCCATGATCCGTGACATCGAGGCACAGGCCAAGGAGGAGGCCGAGAAGAAAGCCAAGAACATCATCGCCATGGCCATTCAACGCTGCGCCGCGGATCACGTCGCCGAGACTACGGTCTCAGTTGTCGAGCTCCCCAACGACGAGATGAAGGGGAGGATTATAGGCAGAGAGGGGCGCAATATCCGTACCCTCGAGACGCTTACCGGCATAGACCTCATCATCGACGACACGCCGGAGGCGGTCATCCTGTCCGGCTTTGACCCCATCAGGAGAGAGGTGGCCAGGCTAGCTCTCGAACGACTGGTAGCTGACGGCCGCATTCACCCGGCCAGGATTGAGGAAATGGTCGAAAAGGCTCAGAAGGAAGTCGAGGCCACGATCCGCGAGGAGGGTGAGCAGGCCGCCTTTGAGGTCGGCATACACGGCCTGCACCCTGAGTTAGTGAAGCTCCTGGGTCGTTTGAAGTTCAGGACCAGCTATGGACAGAACGTCTTGCAACACTCCATTGAGGTGGCTCACTTAGCGGGCATCATGGCGGCGGAACTCGGGGTCGATGCACAGTTGGCCAGAAGGGCAGGGCTTCTTCATGACATAGGCAAGGCCGTCGACCATGAGGTGGAAGGCTCACACGTCGCCATAGGCATCGACATACTGCGTAAGCATAAGGAGTCGCAGGCGGTTATCGACGGCATGGCTGCCCACCACGGTGACGTGGAGCCGCGCTCGGTAGAATCAGTCCTCGTTGCCGCGGCAGACGCTGTATCCGCTGCCCGACCGGGTGCGCGAAGAGAAACCCTCGAAGCTTATATCAGAAGGCTCGAGAAGCTGGAGGAAATAGCGGACTCCTTTGAGGGCGTGGACAAGGCCTACGCCATTCAGGCGGGCAGGGAAATACGCATAATGGTTAAGCCCGACCGTGTAGACGACCTCGGAGCCCTGCGGATGGCCCGGGACATCGTCAAGAGGATAGAGAAAGAACTCGATTACCCAGGACAGATTAAGGTCACGGTCATCCGGGAAACGAGGGCGGTAGAGTACGCGAGGTAATGGCTAGACTCAAGGGCCGCGTTGATACAATGCGGCCCTTTTCGTCTTTTGGGGAGGAGGAATAGCAGCTATCCTGCGAGAACATTATGTCTATATGCCGTCGGGGGAGGTGCCGGATTGAAGATCTACGCACGGGGCGAGGACAGGATGCCCCGCAGTATGGGGCTCCTGGTCTCTATGCTCATGAGGTATCCTGAGCTCGCTGCGGTTCATTACGAACCTGAAGATGATTGCCTGAGGTTGACCTTCCTGATTAAGATGCGCGAAGAGCGAACTGATTTCAACGCTTTCGAGGCCCTGCTGAAAGATAGCGTGGATACCTTATGTAGGCTTGAGGGGAAACGACCGAAGCGTTGCAGCTGCACGGTCTCCTCTTTGGGGCAGCTGAGCGCGCTGGAGATCACCAGAGATGTCGAGAGCCTATCTCGGGAGGAGCTATCTCTCCTGGTTACCCTCGTCCGAGAGGAGTACGATGAGATTCTGGAATACGAAGAACCTGACGGCCTTGCGGAGGAGGAGGACCCCTATCTGCACGACGAGCTAATTAGTGAAATGCTGGATGATTTGAGGGAAACTAAACACGACCGCAGGCTGTTCGCCATCCGCGAGGAGGACTGCGTTCTGGTGTTCAATAAATAGACAGTGCCCGGCACAAGCTAGGTTGGTCAGACCCTCGCCCCCGCGAGCCTTGCAGCTCCCAACTGAGGTTCGCTCGGGCCTATTTCTGATCTGGAGGACTTCCTTTGAAAATCCTGTTCATCGGTGACATAGTGGGGAGACCTGGCCGAAAGGCAGTTAGGCATCTCCTTCCCAAGCTCAATTCGCAAAACCGCTACGACCTCATCGTAGCCAACGCTGAGAACGCAGCCGGTGGGGTGGGCATTACGCCCAAAGTAGCGGTAGAGCTTTTTCAGCTCGGAATACACGTGCTCACCCTGGGAAACCATGCCTGGGACAAAAAGGACATTATAGATTTCATGGTCGACGAGCCCCGCCTCATCCGACCCCTCAACCAGCCTCCCGGTGCTCCCGGCCGGGGTTACACGGTCCTCTCCGTTGCGGGCAGGAGAGTTGCCGTCATCTCCCTGGCCGGTCGAGTCTTCGCGCCCAGCATGTACGATTGCCCCTTTCGCGCCATGGAGCGAGCGCTGCGGGAACTTGATTGCCATCTCGTCCTCGTGGACTTCCACGCCGAGGCTACCTCTGAAAAGGTGGCCATGGGCTGGTATCTGGCTGGCCGCGTCAGCGCCGTGGTGGGAACCCACACTCATGTCCAAACGGCAGACGAACGCGTGCTCCCTGGGGGAACCGGGTATATCACCGACGCGGGCATGACCGGCCCCAGAGATTCGGTTATCGGAATAAAAACCGAGCGTGTCCTGGAGAAGTTCATCACCCAGATGCCGGTGCGCTTCGAGGTCGCGCCGGGCCCAGCGGTGCTTCAAGGGGTAGAATTGTGCTTTGATGACGGGTCCGGGAAGTGTATATCGATAACTCGCCTAAACCGGGAAGCGGACGTGTAGCGAGTTTTGGGAAAATTGTGCCTCCTGGCAGGAGTCTCCAACCTACGTGTTGAATAAAGATGTAACTATATTTACCCTGCTGAGGAGGTATTTTCCATGGATGTATTGAAGGTGTCATCCCGGTCGAACCCAAATGCCGTAGCCGGAGCTTTAGCTGGAGTACTGAGAGAACGAGGGGCCGTGGAAGTGCAGGCTATCGGAGCAGGGGCCCTGAACCAAGCCGTGAAGGCGGTGGCTATCGCAAGGGGCTTCGTCGCCCCCAGTGGTGTAGACCTCATTTGTATTCCTGCGTTCACAGACATTGAGATCGACGGCGAAGAGAGGACGGCTATTAAGCTCATAGTGGAACCTCGTTAATTCATGAACAAATTGGCGTAACCAGCAGCTGTCATGAGGCAGGGTGATTAAGCCGACTTATAGGGGACGAAAGCAGTCCATAGCCGACTTGCTGTCGTCCTCTTTTTTGTTCTATACTCAAATCGAAGAAGAGCACATGAGAGCCACCTTGTGAGGATAAACACAAAGCCTATATCGAAAGTCCAGAGACTTTGAAGTCCGGAGGCCAGCATCTTGGATGCTGGCGTTTTTTATAGTCGAAATGAATCCCATGCATCCTGGATGCTGGCCTCCTTTCCTTTAGTTGGAGAACCTCACTGTTATGCGGCGTACTGGACGGCCGCCTTACGCCGCGAAGAAACCAACTCAAAGGGAGGTCTCCAAGGTGAGTGTCGTCATAGGCGCGATGGTACTGAGCTTTCTCCTTGGCCTCACTCTGGCGTACCTGCTCATGGATCGTGTGCTACGGTCAAGTTCGGCGTGCATCCGTGGCGTGGCCACGGCCGGCGCGACGGTGGTTCTCAGCGCGATAATCTTCGCCCTGACCATAGTCATCGTTTGGCCGCCCCACCCCTGGAGCATGTAGGCTAGAGGCAATCCTCTCTGAGGGAAAGGTGTGAGCCATGGCCGGTCTTGAAAACGTGAGATGTCAATGCGGGAAGATCGTCTGCCAAATTCACGCTAACAAAGTCATTATCAAGTGTAGGCACTGCAAGCAGTACCTAGTCATCGAGACGAAGGGCATCAAGGAGATCGAATACCGCAGCTTCGCTGACGTAAAGGATCTGGCCAAGGCAGAGTAGCGTCCTGACATGTGAACAATTCCATAGGAAAGTCCGGAGACTACCGGAGGAGTCCAGAGACTTGAAGTCCGGAGGCCAACGTTCAAAAAAACGTTGGCTTTTTTCGTCGAACAGGGAGTGGGATTGGCTAAGGGAGGTAGAAGCGGTATGTACTGGGTGCACGCTAGGCGCCTGCTGTTCACAGCGGGCCTGGCTCTCACACTGGCTCTCCTAAGTCAGGGTGCCGTCTTGGCCGCGACCGAGACTGACGCCTGCATCGCCTGTCATAGTGATGAGGATCTCTCGATAACCTTCGACGGCCAGAAGATCTCGTTGTACGTAGACCCCGAAGCATATCAGAGTTCGGTGCACGGGGCTTTCCCATGCACCGCGTGCCATAGTGAGATCGACGGCATTCCGCACAGTAATCCCATATACGGTGATGAGCTATCCATAGCTGTCTCAAAGTCGTGCCAGAATTGCCACCGTGACATATCAGATGAATTTAGTTCCAGCATCCACGCCTCGGTCGGAGTGACCTGTGCCGATTGTCATGGAAGCCACTCCATTGAACGTGTCGACTCACCAACGTCCACCGTTTACCGCACCAACCTCGATGACCTGTGCGCAAAGTGTCACTCTGGGGAGGTTATTGAGTCCTATCGGGAAAGCTTCCACGGTAAGGCAGTGTCCCTGGGAAGCCAGGAAGCTGCTACCTGTACCACCTGTCACGGTACCCACGACATAAGGCCCTTCACTGACCCCGAGTCTCGAGTTTCAGAGGAGAACTTGCCTACGACCTGTGCTCAATGTCACGGCGAAGCTAACGCCAACTGGACAAAGGGCAAGGAACACGTAACACGTGCCCCCACTGGGCCTGGCGCGCCGATGTACTATACCTACAAGTTCTTCATCTGGCTTACCCTCGGCACGATTACAGTGCTCGTGGTACACATCCTCATTGAGCTGTACGGCGCCCTGCGCAGAGCGTAACGTCGGTAGACGGTGAATAGGGGGGATTAATGGTCATGCGCACGGTTGAGGAGAAGCGTGAGCGGGCCTTCGAAAGGTTCAACATACATCACAGAATCCAACACATAATGATGTTCACAAGCTTCATACTCCTGGCCTTAACAGGCCTAGCGATAAAGTACAACGAGTCGGCATACGCTGCTGTGCTCACCAACATCTTCGGCGGCTTCGACTCCATGTACAGAGCCCACCTGGTCGGCGCAGTAGTAATGCTGGCCAGCTGTGCCTACCATCTGCTTTACCTCCTGGTATATGCGGTGTGGCGCAGAGAGATATCGACCGCCGTGTTTCCTACACCTCAGGATGTGAAGGACCTGTTCCAGAATCTGAGCTACAATCTGGGCCTCACTAAGCAGAGGCCGGAATTCGACCGCTACTCCTACAAGGAGAAATTCGACTATTGGGCGGTCTTCTGGGGAATCTTCATAATGGGCGGGTCGGGGCTCATAATTTGGTTCCCGGGAATCGCCACGCGGTACTTCCCCAGGTGGCTGATTGACTCCGCCAGGGAGGCACACGCTGAGGAGGCTATGCTGGCCATCCTGGCCATCTTCATCTGGCACATGTATAACGTCCATTTTAACCCGCGCTTCTTCCCGATGAGCAGGGTCTGGTTGGACGGGAAGATATCGGAGGAGCTAATGGAGGAGGAGCATCCCAAGGAACTCAGGAGGTTGTTGAGGCAGAAGGGGGAACAGCCAGATGAAGGGTAGGAGGTCGCCAAAGGTCCTGATCATCGTCGAGATGCTGGTGTACAGCGCATTTCTGGTCTGGTTTCTCCTCACGTACCTACCGGAGGCCATTCATTAGCCACGTGCCGGGGCGCCGCGCAAGCGGCGCCCCAAACGTTATCTCCACAGGCTCAACTCTAACGGGTCGACGGGCAGGGCCGAGTGGGCCCGCGTTGAATCTGGTTACAGGAAGGGGGACCGTATATGAAGAACATGGCCGATCTACACGTTCATACCAACGCCTCTGACGGAACATGGTCTCCCGCGGAGGCCGTGAGGACGGCGGCGCGGCTCGGCTTGCGGGCCATAGCCATCACGGATCACGACACCTTGGACGGGATTCCGGAGGCCCTGCGTACAGGCGAGAGGGTAGGGGTGGAGGTGGTGCCGGGCGTTGAGATCAATACCGATTACGCTGGTACTGAGGTCCACGTCCTGGGCTATTTCGTCGATTTCCAGGAGGAGAGCCCGTTACTGAAGCTCCTGTATCGCATCCGAAAGGCAAGGGATGAACGCGCCCGTAACATGGTGGAGAAGCTGCGGCAGCTCGGCGTAGGGATATCCTTCGAGAGGGTTAAGGAGCTCGCCGACGGTGCCGTAGTGGGCAGACCCCATGTGGCCCGTGCGTTGATCGAGCTCGGCATAGTACGTGACCTGCGGGAGGCCTTTGCGAAGTTCATCGGCCCCGGTGCCCCCGCCTATGTGCCGCGTTACAAGCTTACTCCACAGCAGGCTATAGCCGAGATAATGAACAACGGCGGTGTGGCCGTATTGGCTCATCCCGGGCTTATTGGTAAAGACGAACTCATCGCAGAGGCGGTGGAGGCCGGCCTTACAGGCCTAGAGGTTCTTTACCCCGAACACACTCCAGAGTGCCGACGAAGATATACGGAGCTGGCATGCACTTATAACCTGGTGGTCACCGGCGGCTCCGACTGTCACGGCCCGGGCTCGGATACACCGCCCCTCGGAGCGTGCGTCGTCGACGTGGAAGCCCTTGCAGAACTCAAGAGGAGGGCCCAGCTGCGGCATAAGCAGGCTGCCCCGCCGATATAATACTCTTGAACCCTGGCGTGATGGAGGCGGGAGAATGACAGAGGAGACGACCCTGTTGAGACGACGCATTAGAGAGCTGGAAGACCGTATCCAGGCCCTTCGCTCCAGTCGGCGTATTCTGATGGACCTTCTGTCTATGCAGGAAAAGGCGAAGGAGACGAGGATTCGTCAGCTAGAGAGAGAAAACAGGGTCCTGCGCAGAAAGGCACGAGAGTTCGCTCAACGAGCAATAGAAAGGGCTAATGCCTTCCATCAGCTCAAGGACCGTTTTCAACAGAGCAACAGCATCGAATAAATCAGGCCGTCCGCAGGCAACTGCGTGAATCGGGTAGGAGGGGGCGGCT
>DFND01000042.1 GCA_002375895.1 Firmicutes bacterium UBA3576 | reverse complement strand
GCCGCGGGGGCGGGGCCCGCACCTTCCTGGCCAGGGGCTGGAAGCTGTACTCGCCCAGGACGTCGGGCTCCGCCTCGACCAGGACCTCGCCCCTGTCGATCTCCTCCAGCAGCACCTGCTGCTCGGTCACCCGCGTCTCGTCGGGGACCTCCACCACGAGGTCGGACAGGGCCTTGGTCCGGCAGGCCAACACGTAGCCGGCCTCCCTGTACTTACGGGGCATGTTCCCCTGCCCGACCTCGGCCTCGCCCTCCACGATGGACACCGCACACTGGCCACAGGTCCCCTCTCCGCCGCACACGGTCTTGAGTTCGATCCCGGCCCGGGCGGCGGCCTGTAGGACGGTGGTCCCCGCTGCGACCTCCACCTCTCGTTTGTCAGGCAAAAAGAGGATGGTGCACCTCTTCATCCGATTCACCAGCTCCTACCTGCCGCCGTATCTCTCTCGCACGAAGGCGGGAATGCCCGCGGCCTCTCTGGGCCCCACGATCACGTTCCAGCCGGATACCTCCTTGAGCTTTCCGCTCAGGACCGCGACGTAGCCGGGGATGATGACGTCCCTGTGGCTTACCTTCTCGGCCACGCCGGTCTTCTCCAACATCTCCGCGATGTGCTCGGCCTCGAACTTACCGGCGGCCCAGGCCGTCAGCACGGAGGTGCCGTCGGTGTTTACGGGGATAATGTATGCGGGCACCTTGCTGGCCTCCACCTCTCCCTCGACGGTGAAGTAGGTGAGCGAGAAGTTGGTGGTGACGTACACGGGCGAGTCCGCGTTGACGTTGCCGACCTCGTAGAGCTTGGACTCGACCTGAATGGGCTTCTGCGGATCGGTGTAAAGATTCTGCCGCCACGATAGCAGAGGCAGAAGATGCTCGCGTTCGCAGGCCTTGAGGACCACGATGCCGGCGTACTTGGCCACGAACACGCTGGCCTCGACGACCTCCCTCTTGGGGTCGTCCTTGGTGGTGAAGGCCACCGTGGGATATCCGAAGGGGCGGAACCTCTTCTTGATGGCCAGGCGCCGTATCTGGGTCAGATCCGCCAGCACCCGGGAGAGCTCCCTGTTCCCGGAATCGAGGACTAGCTCCTTGTGGCCCAGGCCCTCGACCTTCTTGACCAGCTCGGCCAGGTCATCGAGGCCCGTGCCCTTGACCACCAGGGGGCAGCCCTTCTCCTTGGCCAGGTTCGTCATCTCCTCGTAGTTCTCGGCGTCGGCGGCGTAGAGAAGGGGCTTCCGGTCGGCCACGATATCCAGCGCCGCCCGGATCTCCTCGACCCCGCCGATAAGCATCAGAGCGAGGTCGGTGCCCTGAGCCACCTTCTCCACGGCCGCAGCGAACTTGCCGGGGTCGCCCGAGTCCGCGCTCACCGCGACCAGGTCCACCTCGTAGACCTGTCCGACCCGCTCGAGGACCAGGTCCTTGATCTTGGCCAGCTTGGCCTCCACGTCCTCGGCATCGCTGACCCTGATGGCGATACCCGTCGGGTGGAAGAAGGTCTTCTCGTGACGGAAGATGACCGTCTCGTCGCCGACCTCGACGACCTCGTCGCCGGTCCCAATCTTTACCAGCCTTATGGGCGGCGCGGCCGCGGCGGCCAGGTTCTCCTTGGCCTCCTCGGAGACGTAGGGACAGGCCGACAGCTCGGCCTTGCCGGCGGCCAGGGCCATGGCGAAGGCCAGGCAGGTAGGCGGGCCGCATTCACCGCAGTTCTTCTTGGGGAGCTGTTTGTAAATATCAAGACCGGTCAAACCCATCTTCCCGAACTCCTTTCTCTATAACTTCGGACGACCGCGGACCGCCGGGCGGCGATCCGCGGTCCCTCCTCGTTCCTTTACATCAACGGGTCCATGGTCAGAGCCGGGTGGCCCTTCTCCTCGAGGAAGGGCAGGATCTCCTCCACCGTCGTGCCGATGGTCTCGTCGGCGATCTTGTCGACGAAGTCCTCGCCCAGGCCCTGCTCCTTGGCCCTCTGGACCAGGTCATCCCGCAGGGTCTCCTTGAGCTCCTTGGGCATCCAGACCACGCGCGCCAGCCCGCCGTCGGCGGCGATGAACTTGCGGCTCGCGATGTAGGACTTGCCGATGCCCATGAAGCCCGGGGTCTGGACCCCGCCGCCGACCATCCCCGCCAGGGTGGAGAAGGTCATGCCCACGGGCGTCATGCCCGAGTGCTCCCGGGTGGTAATGACGATCCCGTTGGCCTCCGGCAGCAGGGCCATGATGGCCTCGAAACAGCCGCAGGAGGTCATCGGGTACTGCATGAAGGAGTACAGGGCCACTTCCTCTACGTTCTGATTGGAGGTCTTGTAGACGTACTCGTTGACGCTCTTCCAGCGCCCGGTCTGCTCGTCGATGACCCCCTCCTTGGGTATGGGCTGGTTGGGCCCCGTCTTATCTATCTCATAGGAGGCCTTGCCGTCCAGCCAGCTGACCGCGCCGCACAGCCCCACCCGCTCGGGGGTGACCACGCAGACGTGGTTGGGGGCGAAGGACTGGCAGAGGACGCAGGAGTAGAATTCGTCGACGGAGTCGTCGGTGAGGCCCCTCATCCGCTCGTCGCGCTCGTGGTACTCCTTCTTAGCCAAGGCGTGGAGCTCAGATACCTGGGCCGGGTCGGTGATGATGGTCACCTGCACCCGGTCCACGATGGACGGGAACTCCGACTTGAATTTGGCTATCAAGATGTCGCCGTAGTGGCGGAACTTGAACCCCTTCTCCTTGGCCTCCTTGGCGACCCGGAGCCAGCAGAGGTCCCTCTGGGCCACGTGCCAGAGCCCCTCGGCGTAGTTGATGAAGTAGTGGATGCGGCGTTCCAGGACGCTCTCGAAGTCCTTCTGCATCTTGCGGCCGTAGATATCGACGATGAGGCCGAAGGGAAGCCTGCCGCCCTCCTCCACCTCATCGATATCGGGCCCGATGAGCTCCACCTTCTCGTCCTCGATGGCGTCGATATCCACCATGCGCAGGAGCTCGAAGGCCTCGGTCCGGCCGCCGCCCATCTCGCACCAGTACTCGCCCTTGCGGATGGTCTCGCCCTCAAAGGCCGGGCCGTAGTTGAGCGGTATCGGCACCTCGATGTCGGTGATCTTGATGCCCCGGAGCTCCATCGCGAACTTGACCAGGTCGCTGTAATCGGGGTGGGAGACGTACCAGTCGGGGATCTCCTCCTCGAGCGGCTGATCGCAGATGACCGGGAAGCCCAGGAAGAGGGCCCCGAAGTGGGCCGCCACCTTAACCTCGTCGATCTCGCCCAGCTGCAGCACGAAGGCCCTCACGCGGCGGCGCTGGTAGTCCCTCTGTTCCATGCGTCGGCCGGGCTGGATGCCGCCGAAGGCGAGGCCCGCCCTCAGGGCGTAGTTCACCGCGTGAACGACCTGGGTGAAGTTGCCCAGGGGGAAGCAGATGTAATCTACGCCCATCTTCATATTCTCTTCCAGCAGCTGCTCGATAATCTCGTCGCTCAGGAAGATCATCATGCCCTTGCCCATGAGCTCCTCGACGATCTTCCTGGCGTCGGTCGAGGTCTTCGCCCGGCCGAGGATGACGGCCTGGCCCGGGATGGTCCAGTCGACCAGCTTGATTCCGTACATCCTCACCGCGGGGTCACTGAGGAACCCCGTCCACGGGTCCACCTTGGGCTCATCCTTCTCCAGGTAGTGGATGGCCTCGATGATCTCCGCCGCGTACAGCGTGGCCTCGCCGCAGAGCCTGGCGTTCTCGAAGGTGAGCGCCTCGCGGATCTGGGCGCGCATGCGGTTCAGGATGGGGGGCAGCTCGCCCAGCTTGGTCACCTTCTCGCCGCTCAGGGCGGTGATGACCGGGAGGTAGTAGGCGGTATCTGGGTATCGAATCTCGGCGTCGGGCCCGAACTCACGGATGGCCTTGTTCAAGAGGATCTCCGCGTAGCTCGTGGCGATGATAGCGCCGTTGTAGGCCTTTTGGAACAGCCCCGGCGCCACCTCGTTGTTATCAGCTCCGAACAGCTGCTCGGAGAGCACGCGCTCCTGCTCGAACACGTCCATGTCCGGGTTGTTCTCGAACACGCTGAGGTCTATCATGCCGCTGCCTCCTTTCGAAAATCCTTATGATCACCAGCTCGCTGCCAGCTCGGTGTCGTACTTCTCGGCGGCCTTCCGGTGGAGCCTGAGCTTCCAGACGCGGTACTCAAGCGCATCCAGCAGCTTCCGGGCGCCCTCCTTCGGGTCCTCCTCCAGGATGAAGTGGCCGCCGTAGACGTCGTGAGCGATCTGGGTAACGATCCCGTACACCAGGGGGCTGCCTTCGACGGGGGGCATGACTCCCACGTGGGTGGGCACGCCCATGGTCACGCACCAGGCGCCGATGGAAACGGCCTTCTCGTGCATGGCCTCCGGGGCCGTGGCCACGAAGGGCACCTTGGGCGTATCCACCCCGAGCTCGTTGGCCATGGCGGTGAGGAGATCCGCCGCACGGGTGTTGTCCACGCAGGAGCCCATGTGCCACACCAGCGGCAGGCCCGGCTCCATGCCAGAGGCCTCCTCCAGCCTCCTGAGGAAGCTCTTCAGCCCCTCTCCGGCGTAGGCCTCCACCGCCGCCGGGGTCATGAGGCCAGCCTTGGCCAAGGCCCCAGCTGAACAGCCCGTCGCCAGCAGCAGGACGTCCTTCTTGGCCAGCTCCTTGGCTATGGTCAGGTGTGCCTCATCCTGCGGGGACTTCATGTTGTTACACCCGGCGAAGAGACACAGGCCCTTGATCTCCCCGGCCTCGATGGCATCGGTGATCACCTTGATGGGCCGGTCGGGGTTCACCGCCGCCAGCATCTCCTGCACGGTCTCCAGGCTGAAGCCGGCGATAACCTTGTGCTTCTCGGCCGGAATGTTCACCCGGCTGGCGTCGCGGTTTTTGTAGGCCTCTATGGCCAGGCGCACCATGTCCCTGGCCTGCTCGAGCGCCCGCTCCTCCTTGAAGTCGAAGTGGTAGGAACCGGGGATCTTGGCCATCTCGTTGGTGGTGATGAGCCTGGTGTGGAAGCATTCGCTCAGGGCCTTGAGGCCGGGTATGAAGCACTGGACGTCCATGATCACCGCGTCCACGGCGCCGGTCATGATGGCCAGCTCCTGGGAGGCCTGGTTGGCGGCCAGGCTCACGCCCTGTCTCATCAGGAGCTCATTTCCCGTGCAGCATATCCCGACCACCCGGATGCCCTTGGCGCCGGCCGCCTTGGCCTCATCCTCGAGCTCCCTCGCGGCCTCAACGACCATCTCGCTCAAGGTCGGGTTGTGGCCGTGGGTGGCGATGTTGACGTAGTCGGCGTCCAGCGTGCCCAGGTTGGCCTCGCTTACGATGGGCTTCGGGGTGCCGAACAGGATGTCCGAGATGTCCGTCCCGATGTGCATCCCGGTGTAGTCGACGAGCGCCGTCTTCAGCCCACCGAAGATGATGTTCACCGGGTCCGCGTCCATGCCCATCACGGTCTGCGAGAGGAGCTGCGCTATGGTCTTATCGATCGCCGTCGGCGCTATGTCGCAGTGGGTGAACTTCTTGCGGCGTCCCTCGGTGATGGTGCTCCACAGGAAGGTACACGGCTCGTCGGTATGACGCCCGTAGTCCTCGAGGGCCTTCAGCGCCACCTGTTTGGCGAGCTCCTTGGTCGGCACGCCCTCGACCTCGAGCCCGATGCGGGCCGCCACGCTGCGCAGCTTCTCCTCGTCGGTGATCTTGTAGTCCGGAGCCTTGCCCTCGGCCACCTTCAGCAGCGTCTCCGCCGCGTGGCGCCCGTGGTCGGAGTGGGAGGAAGCTCCCCCCGCGATACTCCTCACCAGGTTGCGGGCCACGATGGCGTAGTCGCGGGCGCCGCAGATGCCGCGGTTGCCGGGCTCCTTGGGCAGGATCCGGCAGGGGCCCTGCAGGCATAGACGGCAACATATGCCCGTCAAGCCGAAGCTGCACTGGGGCTGCTGGGCCAGGTAGCGGTCGAACTGAGATAGCTGGCCCTCGCCACGCGTGGTGAGCATGTGCTCGCTGGCCGGGTCACAGGTCCTGCAGGGATCCTTGGGCCGCTGTCTGGTCTTGGCAACGGCCTGGTTGGTGATCTGCCCGATGGTAGATTCCCTGTATCTCGGCATCCTCTTCCAACCTCCTTACGTGATTAATCTACGCTCCACAAATACAAAAGCTCTCCAAGACACAAGTAATGCGGACGGAAGGCATACCCTTCGCAGTCCGCTCAGCTCCAAGGCGAGGAACCGTCTCTGAGCCCCTACGCTCCCTTCGACAGAGCCACTTGACGTTCCTGTGAAAGCAGCTGTACGCTTTATGGTAAAGTAGGTACACTACCCCCCTTCGACCATGTCGGGACATGGCCTGGCCTTTACACAGGAAGCTCCAGTTGGCAGTACAGGAACACATACCCGGCAATGCCCACCTCGCCCCTTGCAAGCCCGGTAATTGGAACTTAAGCACGAACCGGGATATTTCCTCCCGGTTCAAATATGACATAATTATCATTCAATTGGGCGAGGTCAGACAAGTGCGTTACTCAGCGGGTCGGGTGTGGTCGAGGATCCATTGGGCCACGTTACGGGAGTGATCTCCCACCCGCTCCAGGTTGCTGATGATATCCAGGAACACCACGCCCGAGGTGGGATGACACTTTCCCTCGTTCAACCGGCATATGTGCCGGGCGCGCATCTCCCTCTGCAGGTCATCGATGATATCCTCAAGCTCCAGCACCCGTGAGGCCTCGGTAGGGTCGCCCTTTCGCAGGGCGCTCACGGCCTTGTCAACGGCCGAATCCACCTCGGCGTAGATCCTCTTCAGGTCCTCGACGGCGGTGTCAGAGAAGGTGAGCTGATGGTCGATCTTGTACTCGGCCAGCTCGGAGATGTTGTCCGCGTGGTCTCCAACCCGCTCGATGTCGTTGACGATGTTGAGCAGCGCGTTGACCCGCTCCGCCTGGTTATCGGTGAGTGACAGCTTGGAGAGGTCGACGAGGTAGTGGGTGATCTCCTTCTCGAGATCGTTTATGACCACCTCCATCTCCCGCGCCGAATCCACCAGCTTCTGGTCATTAGTCAGGACGGCCTGCATGGAGGTAGCCAGCATCTCCCTGGCCACCCGGCCCATCCTATCCAGCTCCCGCAGGACCTGGCCGATGGCTATGGACGGGCTCTCCAGAATACGCCTGTCCAGGAACTTCGGCCCGTGCTCCACCACGGCCTCCTCGCCCGGGATCAGCCTCTTGACGATGTAGACCAACAGCCCGATCATGGGCAGCTGAAGGATGGTGTTGGTCACGTTGAACAGGGTGTGGGCGTTGGCGACCTGCCGCAGGGGGTCGGCCGAGGTGAACTCCACCACGGGGATCAAGATGGGGATGATCAACAGGAAGACCGCGGAGCCGATGACGTTGAAGGTCAGGTGGGCCAAGGCCGCCCGGCGGGCCGCGACGGTGGTGCCGATGCTGGAGAGCAGGGCGGTGGTGGTCGTCCCGATGTTGTCCCCGAAGAGGATGGGCAGGGCGGTCCTGAGGTCGACCAGCCCCTGAGCGGTCAGGCCCAGCAGGATGCCGATGGAGGCGCTGCTCGATTGGACCACGGTGGTCAGGGCGAAGCCGGCGAGGACTCCGAGGAGCGGGTTCTGCCCCAGGGAGACCAGCATCTGGCGGAATTCCTCGATCTCCCGCAGGGGCCGCATGGCGTCCTTCATGACGCTCATGCCCAGGAACAGGATGCCGAAGCCGAGAAAGATCTGGCCTATGTAGCGCTGTCTTTTGGTTCTGCCGAAGAGATAGAGCGCCGCGCCCAGGCCGATGGCCGGCAGGGCGTATTCGTCCAGCTTGAAGGCGATGAGCTGCGCGGTTATGGTGGTGCCGATGTTGGCGCCCATGATAACCCCCACGGCCTGCCTCAAGGTCATGAGGCCGGCGTTGACGAAGCCCACCACCATCACCGTGGTGGCGCTGCTGCTCTGCACGAGGGCCGTAACCACCGTACCCACCATCACGCCCATTACGGGGTTGGTGGTGAGGATCTCAAGAAGCCGGCGCAGGCTGTCTCCGGCCGATTTCTGGAGCCCGTCACCCATGAGCCGCATACCGTATATAAACAGACCCAAACCCCCGAGCAGGCTGAACCACATGTCTACGGTCACAGGTTCTCCCTCCATGCGTTCTCAATTACCCTGACGTCTACTTCACCGCGGCCAATAGGGCGTAGACCAGGGCGGAAGCGGCAACTACGATGTCTTCGGTTGGAAGGTAAACAGGAGCCGTGGCATCGTAAAGCACCGTAGCTGAGGGGGCTATCTCCTCGTCCCCCAGCCAGATCACGGTGGTCACGGGAAACCGGGGCAGCACCCAGAAGGTGGCCGCCAGGTCCCCGAGGGATTCCCCCTGGCCACCTAGGGCCTCGACGGCTCTGGCGAACAGCTCGGGCCGGGCTCCGAAGGTCCTCTGCAGCGGGCGGATGACCCGGTTCTGATAGGGTCCGAGGTAAACCTCGCCGCCCGGGACTTCCTTGAAGGATATCCTCCTCCCCGCCAGGCGCACCCCGCCGGCGCGGGCCAGGTAGTGGAGGACGAGCACGGCGTGGGGGTCCTTCAACTGCGGCCGCAGGGTGCCGTGGGGGTAGCTAACCTCTACCGTCTCCCTTAAGAACTCGAGGCGCAGCCTCTCCCCCGCCGCATCCCACAGGGCCCCAGCGTCCCTGGCCATCACCGCGGGGTCTTTACGGGCGAAATCCCTCCTGGCCTTGTCCAGGGCCGGGCCGTAGTTCATAGTCCTCGTTCATCCTCTCAGAAGGCACCGAGGACGGCTCGGAAGATGGCGTCCCGCCTCGGCGACCCCACGGCGACCCACACCACCCGGGCGCCGCGGCCGTAAAAATAGTGGTGCATCCCCATGCCAGTCGAGGAGTAATAGGTGAGGCCGTCCAGCTCACCGGGCCGGGGCGGCGAGAAGACCTCTCCCCCGTGCATGCTGCGGACCATGGCCGTGAGGAGCTCCTGCGCCTGCGTCGGGCCCTCGGCCTCAGCCACCCAGACCAGCGCCCTCTCAGAACCGGCCGCATAGGTGGCGATCCAGCCCCGCACCATTCCCTCGATGGCCTTGCCGTGCAGCCTGTCTATGGCCCGCAGGGCCTCATCGCCCTCCGTGAGCTGAGTCAGCCTCAGGCCGGCCAGCTCCTCCGGGAAGGGCGCCTGGGCCGGTTTAGTAAGGTTATAGGCAGCGTAGACCCCAACGGCCAGGACCAGCAGGACGACCGCGAGGACCAGCCTCCTCATTGGGACCGGCCCACTCGCTTGAGGGCCTCTACCTCTCTCTCCAGCTTCAGCTGGCGGCGCACCAGGCTCTGGTTGTACACCAACAGGGCCACCCAGATCAGGCTGTAGCCGACGAACAAGTATATCAAATTCCCGTCCACGTCTTGTTCCTCCTTGTGCTAGGCGTTGCGCGCCCTCTCCTTCAGCTTACCGACCTCATCCGCCAGCCTCTCGGCGGCGATACGCTGCAGCAACAGGTACGCGTAGAGGGCGGTGAAGGTCAGGACGCTGAAGATGAGGGCCACGAGCATCTCCGGCGACAGGCTGATGCCGGAGGTGGTTATGACCGCCTCAGGATGCTGTCCCCTCCACCAGTGAATGGACATGTACACGATGGGCACGTCCACGAATCCGATGATCCCGAAGACCGCGGCGAACCTGGCCTGCTGTTCTCTGCCCTCTACCGCGGCCCGCAGGACCAAGTAGGCGACGTAGATGAACCACAAGATGAGCGTGGTGGTGAGGCGGGCATCCCAGGTCCACCATATCCCCCACACCGGTCGAGCCCACAGCGGCCCCGTGATCAGGACCAAGGTGGTGAACATCACCCCGATCTCGGCCGAGGAGACGGCCACGATGTCCCACCGCCTCGAACCGGTGAACAGGTACAGTAGGCTCATGACGAACACCACGAAGAAGGCCAAAAAGGCGTTCCACGCGGTGGCCACATGCCAGTAGAACATACGCTGGATATCGCCCATGGTCCGCTCGGTGGGCGCGTACACGAAGACCAGGTACAGCGACACCACCAGGGCTAGGGCCACCAGCCAGCCGAGGGCCAGTCTCCAGCTTCCTCGCTCCCTCATAACCCCTCACACCTCCAGTAGGTAGTCGAACAGCAAAAAGGGCACTACAAGAAAGATGATATCGTAAACCACCAGGACCCTCAACCAGGCAGCGAAGGAAGCAGTTGAGGACCCGGCCAACGTGGCCGCTGTCAGCTGCACCGCGGCGATAACCACCGGGACGACGACCGGGAAGAGCAGGATGGGGAGAAGTATTTGGCTCGTCCGGGTGTTGGCCGCCAGGGCCGCGAGGAAGGTCCCCACGGCGACGAAGCCGAAGGTGGCCAGCAGCACCACTGACACCAACCCGGGAAGCCTTCCCGCCGGCGAGTAATCGAAGAAGACTAGGAACACCGGCGTGGCCACCAGCTCCACGATCAACATGAAGGCCATGTTGGATAGGACCTTGGAGAAGTACAGGGCGCTCCTGTCCACCGGGGCGATCATCAGCCCGTGCAGGGCCTGGTTATACCGCTCCCGGGTGAAGGAGTGGTTGAGCCCCAGGACACCGGCGAAGAAGAAGGCCACCCACAGGATCCCCGGGAAGATCTTCCGCGTAACCTGGCTGGTGGGGTTGAAGGCGAAGCCGAATATGACCACCACCAGGAGGGCGAAGATGAGCATCACGCTGAGCATCTCTTTGGTCCGAAACTCGGCCCTGAAGTCCTTCTCCACCAGGGCGAGCACCTTGCTTAGAAAGGACATTTTCCCGGTCTCCTCACTGCTTCTGGTCCACCCCTGCGTACTTGCCCCCCACCAGCTCCTCGTATCTCTCCCTGATGAGGCGCAGGCTCTCCGAGGTGACGAGCTCGTCCAAAGCCACCCTGCCCCCCGCGAGGATGATGACCCGATCCGCGAGGGCCACGCCCTGATCGAAATCGTGGTTCACCATCAGGATGGTAACCCCGCGTTCCTTGAACCGTCTGAGCAGGCCCGTGAGGACCTCGCCGGCCCTCCGGTCCAGGCCGGTGTAAGGCTCGTCGGCCAGGAGCACCTCCGGCTCGTGGATCACGGCGCGGGCGATGGCCAGCTTCTGCTGCATGCCGCGCGAGAAGGTCCTGACCGGGTCGTGGGCGAAGACGCTGAGGCCCACCTCCTCCAAGAGCCGACGGGCCCGCTCCGGCGCATCCTTCACCCCGTACATCTTACCATAGAACACGAGGTTCTCCAGCGCGGTGAGATCGTCGTAGAGATAGGTGTGGTGGGAGACCACGCCCACCATGGCCCTCAGGGCCACGCTGTCGTCCTCCAGCCGCGCTCCTCCCAGGTAGACGTCGCCCCCCGAAGGCCTCATCAGCCCTGACAGTATCCGCAGGAGGGTGGTCTTCCCGGCGCCGTTGGGGCCGAAGATGGTCACGAACTGGCCGCGCGGCACCTCGAGATCGATCCCCGCGAGGACGTCCCGCGCGCCCAGCCGCTTCCTCAGGCCGCGAAGGACGATCACCTGCCTTCCCCCTCGATCTTCTTGAGCTCCACGGTGACGTCGACCAGCTTCGCGCGCAGCTCTTCCCTCAGCCGCCTGTAATCCTCGTCACCGAGCTCTCCGGCCTCCCTCTTCTTCTCCAACTCCAGCAGCTCGCTCATGAGGGCGTCCCTCTTGGCTGTGAGGGCCTTCACTTTCTCGCGCACCTGCTCGCGGGCCTGCTCGAGCCGCGCCCTCCTCCTGTTACGGTAAACCGCCACGCCCACCCAGACCACGACAACGACGATGAGGGCGAAGATGAGGACCCCGGCGAGGCCGGCGTGGTCGGGCCTACCGGTGAGCCGCATCCACAGCTTGACGTTGGCCGTCCCGCCGTGGAAGGACGTCGTGATCACGTCGTCGGAGGTGAACCGGAGGGTCAACACCTGGCCCGCGCTGAGCTCCTGGGCGCGATAGTCAGCATAGCTTCTATCGGATATCGTCATCTCGCCCACGTGGGTGAAGCCGCCCTCGATGAGCTCCAGGCCCGTCACGGTCTCTATGAGCAGGTCCAGCGCCATGGTCCGGTAGGTGACCTTCTTGCTGACCCCCTGCTCCAGGTCCTCGCGGTTCAAGTAGTAGCTGAAGGCCACCGGCCACATGCCGGCGTGGGGCACCTTGATCAGGATGTCCTCCGACCTGATCTCGAGCACGTACTCGGTCAAATCGGCCGGGAAGGATGGGTCCTGAAAACCGGCCAACGGATCGATGATCACCTGTTCGACGCCCTCGGGGACGGCGAACTGCACCATATGCACGGCCTTGATCCGGCCGTCCTCGGCCTGCCTAAGGGCCACGTGCTCCGCCGCGATGATGACCTCGTCCACCCTCACCTCGCCCTCGTTCTCAGCCAGGGCGGTGACAGGGGACAGGCAGAGGCCGATTATCAGCAGGAACGCCAGCAGTCTCTTCAACCTTCATCGCCCCCCAGCGTGGCTCCACAGGAATGGCAGAACTTCTGCCCCTGCCGGAGGAGCGTCTCCCCGCATTCCGGACAGGTCGCCGCCTTCCCAAGAAGCTTCTCGATCTCCGCGTCGATCTCCTCATCTACCTTGCGGCGCAGCTCCGCGTCGTCCAGCCCCTCGTAATCGGACACAACGGTGAGGCCCTCTTTCTCTTCCCTCTCGATGATGGCGGCCACCTTGACCGTCAGCTCGCGCCTCATCCGCTGGTAGTCCTCCTCCGACATCTTGCCCATCTGGTAGTCGTACTCCAGCTCGCTCAAGGCTGCGTAAAGGGCCTCCTTGCTGGACTCAAGCCCGTCGCGTTCTTCACCGAAGAATTCCTCGTACAGGGCCTCCTCCCCTTCCTGACCGCGTAGGAGGGGGATGCCCACCAATCCCAGCGTTATCAACAGCAAGACGAATCCCAAGAACAAGGTCATGGTAACCACCACCTAGAAGTAGTCCTTCCACTCCTCCTCGGCCCGGCGACGGTATTTATCGTCGAACATCCCCTCCTCGGCCTCCCCTGCTTCGTCCCTCCTGTCGCGGTAATTCCTTACCCAGGCGCGGACCAGGAAGAATATGAGGGTGCCGCCGGCGGCAACGCCCAGGAAGGGCATCACCCAGGCCGTGAGGTTAAAGGGTACCGCCGGGTCCGGGTAGGCCAACACCGTATCCCCGTACTGGGCGACGTAGGCGGCAAGGATGTCGTCCCTGTCCTCGCCGGCGGCCAATCGCTGCCGGATATCGGCCCTGATCTGCTCCGCCGTCCCGCAACTACAGCTGGCCACCACCATCGTACAGCCGCAGTAGCAGATGAGGCTGCTCTCGATGTCCCGCGCGATGGTCTCCAGATCAGCTGCGAGGACGGGGCTGACGGCGGCCAGAATTATCGCCACCACGATGAAGAGCGCGCTTCCTCTCATCCGCTACCCCTCCCAATCGCCAGGTTGACCTCGCGGTCAGCGGCAAGCCTCCTGCCCTCGGGCCAGACTGCGAATACCGTGCCGGCCACCAGCAGGTACGCGCCGAACCAAAGCCAGGCCACCAGGGGGTTCACCTTCACCTTGAAGGTCGCCACCCCGCGATCGAGGTCCCATCCGGCCAGGATGACGTACACATCGTGGGCTAGACTGCTCAGGATGGCCACCTCCGTGACGGGGCCCTCGCTGTTGGGGTGAAACGCTTTCTCGGGCCTCACTATCCCGAGCCTCTGGCCGTCCTTGAACACCACGACGTTGGCCACCACGTTCTGTAGGGCCGGCGGCCGCTGTTCCAGGTCTATCCCGGTGTATTCCAGCGTGTACCCCTGGATCTCGATGACCTCGCCCACCCGGACCGTCTTGGTGACCTCCACGTCGTAGATGCTCGAGCCGGCGATACCGATGATCATTATGACCACGCCGAGGTGAACCAGGTACCCCCCGTAACGGCGCCGGTTTCGGGTCAGCATCCGGAAGAGGGCCACCACCAACCCCTCGCCGGTGACCCGCTGACGGACCCGCAGGGCCCTCAGGACGTCCAGGACGATGGTGGCGATGACGAAGGTGGACGAACCGTAAGCGAGCAGAGCTCCCAGGTTCAAGTTGTCGCGGAGGTAGAAGGCCAGCCCGGCCATCACGACCAGCATGACGCCCAGGGGATAGAGGAAGTTCCGCCTCAGGTTCTCAAAGCTGGACCGGCGCCAGGCTATCAGCGGGCAGATGCCGGTCAGCACCACCAGGAGGATGCCTATGGGTACCAGGACCCGGTTGAAGAAGGGGGCGCTCACCGTAACCTCCACGCCACGAAGGGTCTCGGAAATGAGGGGGAACACCGTGCCCCAGAACACCGCGAAGGCCGCCCCCACCAACAGCAGGTTATTGAGAAGGAAGCTCGACTCCTTGGACAGGGCCGACTCGAACTCGTTCTCCTGGGCCAGGACTTCCATGCGGTTGAAGAGGACGTATAGAGAGCCCAGGGTCATGAGGGCCAGGAAGCCCAGGAAGTACATCCCGAGGGTGGACTCGCCGAAGGCGTGCACCGAGGACAGGATACCGCTCCTGGTCAGGAAGGTCCCGAAGATGGTCAGGAGGAAGGTCATCATGACCAGGGACACGTTCCAGACCTTGAGCATTCCCTTCTTCTCTTGGATCATCACCGAGTGCAGGAAGGCGGTGCCCGTGAGCCAGGGCATCAGGGAGGCGTTCTCGACCGGGTCCCAAGCCCAGTAGCCGCCCCAGCCGAGCTCCACATAGGCCCACTGCGCCCCGTAAATGATGCCGATGCTCAAGAACATCCAGGTGATGAGGGTCCAGCGCCGGGTGAGCTTGATCCAGATCACCCCGCTCTTACGCAGGAGCAACGCGCTCACGGCGAAGGCGAAGGGCACCGCGAAGCCCACGTAGCCTAGGTAGGTGGTCACGGGGTGAATGAGCATGCCCGGGTTCTGGAGCAGCGGGTTTAACCCTTGGCCGTCGGCCGGCGTGAAGTCAAGGGTCTCAAAGGGGCTGCTCACGAAGGTCAGCAGGTACAGGAAGAACAGCCCGATGAACATCAGGATGGCCGAGGCGTAGGGCACCATGTCCCGGCCCTCGCCACGGTGGAAATACGCGACGACGAAGGCATAAAGAAACAACACCAGAGCCCACAACAACAGCGAGCCGGCCTGGCCCGCCCAGAAGGCGCTCACCTTGTACAGCGTGGGCAGCGCCCGGTTGGTGTACTGGGCTACGTACAGGACCTTGAAATCCCCCACCAGAAGGAGGTACACGAGCACCGCCGAGGCCAGGCTCACCAGCAAGGCTACTCCGCCCACCCCTCCCCTGGCGCTGGCCACCAACCGCACGTTCCTCGTAGCGATGCCCACCACGTAAGCGAACACCACGTACAGAGTCGTGAAGAAGGCCAGGAATAGAGTTATAGAGCCCAATTGCGCCATGTTAACGTCCACTGCGATACCTCCTCGGTTAGGAACCCTCGCCCTCTACCTCGGGCTCGTACTTCGACGGACAGCTCAAGATGAGCTCATCCGCCACGAACACACCCTCTGGGGTCAGGTAGCCGCCAACGGTGACCTCCGTCCCATCGACGAAGTTATCGGGGATGATCCCCTCGTACCTCACCGGCAGCAGGGCCTGCTCTCCCTGCAGGTCAAAGGTCAGCAAGATGGACTGGTCATCCCAGTTTATGGAGTCGCCCACCACTACCCCTCTAACCCGCAGCTGGGCCCCCACAGCGGCGCTGCCCCGTTCGAAGAGCTCGTCCACGGTCAGGTAGTACACGGTGGCGCTCTCAAAACCCGTGTACCCCAGGTAGGCGATGGCGCCCAGAACCAGGACAACCGCTATGGTCACCTTCCAACTCTTCTTCATGGACAGAAACCCCCGTTCCCTCGCTTATCGGTTCCTGCTCTCCCGCTCCAGGTCCCTGAGGATCTGCCTGTAGGTCTCCTCGCTGATCCTCCCGTCCAGCAGGGCCTGCCTGGCCTTGCGACGTTCCTCGGCGATGTAGTCGCCGCTGGAGCGACGTGACGGGCGCGGCCCGGCATCCTTTCTCCTCTTCTTCTTCCGCGCCGGCTTACTACCCCCTCGGCTGGCGTAGTAACCAATGAGGGCAAAGGCGGCCACGGCGACCACACCCAGGAACACCAGGGTGGCCGTGCCGGTCAGATCCTCCCCCGATGCGGACGTTCCAGCGGCGCTGACCTCCGACGGCGCCGTCTCCTCCCGGGTGTACTCAAAGGTAACCGCCACGCTCTCACCGGCCTCTATGGCGCCGAAGGAGTACTCGCGGACCATATAACCCGAGGTCGCCCGGTAGGAGTTCACCGCCGGCGGGGTGGAGGAGAAGCCCTCAGAGCCCTTCGGCTCCACGAAGACGAGCCGTAAGGCCTTCACCGGGTAGTCACTGACGAACTCGTAGTTCACGACCTTGTCGATCTGCCCCTCTACCCCGGGGTAGTAATACTCCAGGTGGATCTTCAGTTCCTCTCCGGGCCCGATGGGCTCAGGCTTGAAGGTCAGCACCGACTTGCCGTCGATCTCCTGCTGGGACCACTGGTAGGCGAAGTGGTTGTCCTGCTCGTCCAGCCGACAGGCGGAGTTCCACTGCGCGCCCGCCGGCGCGGTGAACCTGAGCTCGCCCTCAAAGGGCGTGGTTCCCTTGTTGACTATTCTCCCCCACTGGATGACCAGGACCTCCGGGCTCGGCTGGTCGTATTCCGGCATCACCTGAACGTCTAAGGTCTCAAACTCGAGCTCCGGCGAGGCCAGTACGCCACCGCCCGCCACCAAGATCCCCAAGACCGCCGCGACCAGAGCTAATACGAACCTCTTTCGCAATTCCTTCACTCCCGGTGCGCATAGTCGTTCCCTTATTCACAAAATCTGAGGTAATTATAACGTTGTAATGCCTATGACTACAACGTTTTTACGGTTAAGATTTATTAATCTATAGCTCTCCCACCAACATGAATTAAGGCCGGGAGGCTTCCCGACCTTAAGCCACCGCTCGTCACTAGAGGACCTTATACCCCACCTCTTGGATAGCCTTCTTGACGCGAGCGGAATCGACCGCAGACCCCGAGACCACCACGGTACCGGAGCTGAGATCGACATCGACCGAGGTCACTCCGGGGACCGCGCTGACGGCCTTGGTCACGGCCATCTTGCAGTGGTTGCAGGTCATCCCCTCCACCTTCAAGTTCAGGGTGCTAGAAGAACAGCAGTGAGACACGATGCGCTCACCTCCTTGTACCATACTGGGGTATCCTATATGCTATTCTACACCATCCCTTCCCTACCGTCAATTGCTATAGGCAATAAGCGGAGGCCGGGGAACGGCCGGGCCAGCGCCCGGATGCCTCCCTTTACATCGTAACTAAGTTGTCGGCAGGTCTAGCAGGGAAAAGCGACCAGTCAAGGAGTGCTCTGAGCCTGACCAGCAGGCCTTGCGCCTTTGAGCTTTGGCGTGTACGATTGGTAATAGGTGGGTGAGGCAGGAAAGGGGTGTTAGGCATGGCAATCTCCGTCGCCGTCTACTGGCCCGGCATGCTCGCCTTTCTGGCACTCTTGGGCTTGTTCCTGACGGGCCTTCGGTATTACGCGCCTTCTCAGCCGCGACGGTCGGTATTGTTCTGGGTGGTGGGGCTTTCAATAGGCATCATGACTGCCTATTTAATCGCCGCCTTCATGATCGTCCCGTTGCTGCAGCGAATTCTCCCTTGAGAGCCCTCCCAAAGCGGGTCACTGAGAACCCGGTGGAGCTCCAGACTCGCCGACGGGCCGGCCTCATGCGGCGTTGGTGTAGACCGAAAAAGACCGATTACATCCCTCAAGACATGGCACGTCTCCCTGAGAACGTACCGCCCGTAGTCCAGGCCGGCTTCTCTTTGACCTGTAGGCGTTGAGCCCCCCAATTCGCCTTACCCCTCGGCACCATTCTAGACTCCCTCAGTGGAGGACATAAGCGGCCTGGGCCGGGTCACCCGGACGGCTCGCCCTGGGAGCGGATATAACGGGACACCACCTGTCTGGGGGAGAGCCCGTCGACTTCCGAACCCAGCCCTTCTCTGCCGCGGACCGCGGCCCGGAAGGCCCGTACCACTTCGGGGTCAAATTGCTCACCGCCGAGCCGCCCTAGCTCTTTCATCGCCCATTCGTGTGGGTGCCCCTTACGGTAGGGCCGGTCTGACGTCATGGCGTCGTATGCGTCCGCCACACGAACAATCCGAGCCAACAAGGGTATCTTTTCCCCGCGAAGGCCCTCCGGGTATCCACCGCCCGCGTAATCCTCGTGATGATAGAGGACCGCCTCGATAACCTCTCTCGGGAACTTCGCCGGCTCCAGGATCCTCGCCCCCACCACGGGGTGGCTCTCGACCTCTCTCCTCTCTTCCGGCGTGAGCTGACCCGCCTTTAGGAGGATCTCCTCTCCAACTCCGATCTTGCCTATATCATGCAGGAGGCCGGCCAGGTAAAGGTGCTCCTGCTCCGCTTCGGAGAGGCCTAGCTCGCGGGCACAGGCCCTCGCCCACCCCGCCACCCGCCCCGAGTGGCCCCGGGTATACTCGTCCTTGGCCTCCAAGGCCGCAGCCAGCGCTCGCACTCCGTTCATGTAATACTCGCGTAATGACTCGTACAGGCGGGCGTTCTCCAGCGCTAGGGCAAGGCCCGTACCAAGGGCACTCAAAAGGCGAGCTTCGTCGTCGCTAAAGCTCGCCCCCTTCTCCCCCCCGGCTATGGTCAATACCCCGGTTACCTTCCCCATGACGTTAAGGGGTACCGATAGCACGGGACGGCCTTGTTCGCCCATGCCATCGGCGGAGTTATCGCGGTAGTGCATCGGACGCGCCTCTCGCATCAGAGCCGCAATCAACTCCCCACCGGGGATAGCGGGGCACTCGTCCTCCGGCTCCACGGAAGCGGCGACTTCAGTCTCCTCCGAGAGCATCACCACTGACCCGCCCGTAGCTCCGGTGAGGCGAAGCACGGCCTCCAGCGCCCGCCTCGCCACCTCGGAGACGTGGAGGGTGGATGAGATAGCCCGGCCGAACTCAACTATAGTGGAAAGCTCCTCGGTCTTATGCTGTAATTCCTGCCTCGAATGCGCGAGCTGAACGAGGGCGTCAGCGGCCGAGTGGAAGAGGTCAGCCGCCTCCCTCAGCCGCTTCTCAGACCATACCGGGACACGCCGGGCCGCCTCTTTGAGCTCCTCCTCGTCGATCCCGAGGTCGGCGGCAACCCTGGCGACCTCTTCCTCCCCAAAGTCCCCGATGGCCGCCTTCCCCACCATGACCACGGCGACCACCTCGTCCCCGACGTTGACAGGTGCTGCCACATAGGCCAGCCCGGCGTGGCAAAGCCGCCTTAGACGCTTACCCGATGCGGCGACGTCGCCCGCCAGTCGAACCCGCCATGCCTTACAGCGCGCTCGGCCCTTGTCGGTAGAGTTCACCAGGCGACAAAAGGAGCAGAGGTTGCTCGCACGCGTTATGGGCTCGCCGCGCGCGTTAGTGACCAGGGCGGATAACCCCACGGCGACGCCCAGGCGGTCCTGTATTCGTTGCAATCCCGTGACCTCTCTTTGAGCCAATGGTATAGCTTCCTTTCCCATCTCTTCCCCTGCCTATCCCGCCTCCTGCAGCTCCACCCTCCCGACCACGATCACCGGTTTCCTGTCCTTCTTGGCCCTAGTGGAGGCCAGGCTGGCCATATTTATGAGGTCGGCGACCGTCCACTTCTCGTTCGCCTCCTCACGCATGTAGCCCCGCCGTCCTCCGGCGACCCCGGCCGAACCCGTCACCGACACTCCGTGCGGCCACCTCTCCTCGGCGAGCACACGCACCATCCGCCAGGCAAGCTTCCTCGCCTCGTCAAAGGACCTGGTGGTCACTACGGCGAATTCATCCCCGGCGTAGCGAGATAGGTAGTCAACCCCGTCCTCCATCACGCCCCGCAAGACCTGTGCCACCTGCTGTAGGATCTTGTCTCCCCACACGTGGCCCAGCTCCTTATCAACGGCGCCGAAATCATCCAGGTCCAGGAAGATGATGGCGATCTCTTTCCCCTGCTGTAGGAGGTCCGCCGCCTTACGCTGGAGGAACTCCGCTCGGTGAAGGCCGGTCAGCGCATCCACATACTTGCCCAGCTCAGCGTAAAGCCGTGACTTGGTGATCACTCCCACCGGACGCCCGTCCTCCACCACCACGAGGCGCTCGATGCCGTGCTGCTCCATGAGCTCCTTGGCCTCCCACAGCGAGCAGTCCTCCGAGACGACCACCACTTGTTTGCTCATGGCATCGACAACCAGCCTGTTACCGTGAGAACCCCTCACGTCTCTGGAGGTGATGATCCCGACAAGCCGCCCATCCCGCACCACCGGCAGGCCGCCCACCCTGTAGCGGTTCATCAACCCGGCCGCGCGCTCAATGCTCTCATCCGGACCTATAGTCACCAGATCCCGAGCCATGATATCGCCTACGCTCAGCATTACAGGTCCACCACCCGGCTCACGTGAACTCCGATGTGTACCCGGGCCTTCACCACCATCTTGTCGGTAGCGAGGCACGCGCCCTCCTCCAGGATGAGGGGCAACAGCTTGTCCTGGGGGAGGAGCTTCACCAACGACTTCTTGATCACCGCCGCCTCGAAGATGTCGTGGTCCACCCGGACCACCTCGTATTGGTCCGGAGACAGGGCGCTCACCATCTGTCTTATGGCCTCCGGGCCTATGGCTGCCTTCTTCCCCACGAGCAGGATGTCCTGCATCGGCGGTATCTCGAACTCCGACAACCCTATGTTTATGTCGATCTTGCGCATGGATTCAGACGGGGGGAAGGGGGAGGTGAATCTGGAGACATGAGCACTCACCCTCCTGTGCGACAACAGGTTCGCCTACCTCTTCCAGCGCTGCCCGTCAGCATCTCGCGTCGGGACGTCAGCCGTCCTTGTGGGTCCCCAAAGCCCTCTGCCTCCAGATACCGAGGGTTCTGACTCCAAAGCCCAGTTGGATGCGGATATCAATACTAGCGTACCACAGAGCGACAGGACAGTCCACGCAAGACCTCTCACCCCAGTCGTTCGGGCCGGCGGACGACGGTCGCTTTGGGCCTGCCTCGCTACCGGATCCCTCTACCGGAAGGGGCCTCCCGTTGCCGCTTCCGCCCGAACTCATATCACAGCTCAGACTGCCCTGCTCTGCCGGGCGAGATCAGCCCTCACGTTGGGCGGTCGCGAGGGTAGCCCCAAGGGGACGCTGGTGGTGAGAGGTAAAGGGTAGGGACAGCATGGCTATCATGACGGTTATCACCTTAGACCGCCTTCAGACTGCCTCTCCTCGCCCCTCTCCTGCGCTCCAACAGGTCCACAAAGGCCTCTAGCCGGGTAATCATCCCCGCCTCGCCCGAGTGCTCGTCGAGGAAGAAGGTCAGTACCGGTATGTCGTAGTCCTCGGACACCCTGGGGAGTATGCTCCTGGCCACTATCTCCGGGATGCAGGAGAAGGGCGCCAGCTGAATGACCCCGTCGAAGCCCCTCTTGGCGTAGAGTATGGTGTTACCGATCGAGTCCTGGCCGTGGCCCCCGATCATCTCGGGCAGGTAGGGAGACGCAACACGCTTGATCATCTCCCCGTGGGACATCCCCTCTGCGTCCCTGACGGTGTTCTCCTTGGTCCACCCGGTCATGAAGATGGAGCGTTCAACCTGAACGCCCATGTGCCCCAGGTTCTCCTCGATATTGTGGTTAGCAGTCGGCTCGACCACCACGTAGATCTCGCCCACGATGCCTACTTTGAGCGGATCACGGCTCTCGTCGATGGGCACCCGTCTCAGGGCCGAGAGGGCGCGTTCGCGGGCGGCGTCGATCTCCTCGATAGTACGGGCCCGATCCAGCCACTCCAGGCATCTCCGGTACACGGAGGTGGTGGTGCCCCGCCTAAGCTCCCTGGGCCTCACCCAGTGGCTCAACCTCTCCACCTCATCCAGGGCCTTCAGCTTGTGCCAGGCTTTCATTATGTCCCGGTAGACCCCAAGCCAGGACTTTCGGGCGGCGTTCAGCCTCCTGATCTTGCCCAGAAAGTCCAGTATGTTGCAGCGAGGGGGCTCGAGGACGATCATCTCGAAGTCGTATCCCAGCTCCCTCAGAATCGCCTCCTGAATCTGCGCGTACTGTCCAGCCCTGCAGGGGCCAACGCCGCCGGTAGTGACGATGGTGTCCGCTCCCCTCTCCAGGACCTCGATGTACGTCCCCAGTACGATCTTAAGGGGCATGCAGGCGAACTCCGGCGCATACTTCGTCCCTAGGCTGAGCGTCTTGGCGGTCGGCACCTCGGGCACGATGACCGCGTGGCCCAGGTCCTCGAGGAGCATCTTCACCACTATCGGGACCGTCCCCATGTAGGCGAAGCCGATCCGAGCCATCACCCCGCCTCCTTTCTCCGCCTCACCATGTCGCAGAAGGCCTCTACCCTAGTCATCACCCCGGCATCGCCGGTGTGCTCGTCGATCATCAGGGTCATGTAGGGGGTACTGTGCTGGAGGGAGGCGAGGTCCAGAAGCTTATCTACCATGGAATCCGGGCCGCATCCGAAGGCCGTGACGTGGATGACCCCGTCCACCAACCCCTTGGCCAGGTAGTAATAGCCGGCCCGCAGCGCCCGGTCAGAGAAGGTCCAGAACATGTCCTTCCTGAGGCCGCCGCTATAGGGCAGAAGCCGCCTCCAGCTCAACATGTCAGCCGTGAGCACCGTCGCCTCTTGCCGCCTGACCTTCTTGAGGAGGTTGGCGTTTATGTAGGGGTCGTATACAGCATAAGGGTAACCTAGGACCGCGATGCGCAATTGGTGGTCGGCCGCCTCCTCGGCCGACCGTCTATGAGTGAAGCGAGTCTGCCGTCGCCCAAGCCGCCTCCTGGCCTCCCAGAAGGTTAACCCCTGCGCCAAGAGCCTGCGAAAACGCCTCAGCTGCTGGAGAGACCTCCTCATCGCCCGCAGGAAGGTCCCCACTTTATCCGTGAACAGCCGGCTGATCCTGTGACACTGCTGCAGGAACCGCAGCCTGCCCTGCCTGAGATCGACTCGTACATCGATGATCTGAGGCAGGCCGGACATGGTGAACTTGACCATCTCCGGCAGGCCCAGGAACTTGGGGCAGAAGACCTTATTGTCTATCACGTTGACCAGCCTTGGGATGAAGAGGAAGTCCACCTTGTCCGCCAGCTCGGCTACGTGCCCCTGAAAGACCTTGATGGGCACACATGCGTCGCTGACGGTGTCCTCTATCCCCCGATCCAGGATCTCCTTGGTCGTCGCCTGGGATACTAGGACCTCCGCCCCCAGTTCCTCGAAAAAAGTCTGCCACAGGGGCAGATATTCATAGGCTCCCAGGGCCAGGGGTATGCCAACGCGCTTCCTCAACTTTCGTCCTCTCCCGCTCTCCCTATTTCGCCAGCTTCTCCACCACTTCCATCAACTCTTTGATGGCCGCGTCTCCCTCTCCTTCCTTTATGGCCCGAGTCACGCAGCCCCTGGTATGTCCCTCGAGAAGAATCAAACCTACGCTGCCCAGGGCCGCCTTCACAGCGGCCACCTGGTTGAGGACGTCGACGCAGTAGCGGTCCTCCTCGATCATCCGCTGCAACCCGCGGACCTGGCCCTCGATCTTCCGAAGGCGCCTGAGCAAATCGTCCTTATCACGCTCGTAATGGGCCATCGATTAGCCTCCGTCCTAATACAGTTCTAAGCACCGGTGAGGTTCGCCCGCACCCTTCACGTCCACGGCGACTGTCACCGGGGCCTTCGCCTGCGAAGTAGAATAATACCTTCGCTGTTCTATTTTACCACATAACCGCCAGCGGTTAACACCGCGCTCCGTCGCGGGTCCGTGTAAAGAGAAGGTAGGTAACCCCTGAGCTCTGTAATGGTACAAAGGAGCAGATATTGGCCCTTCGCAAGACAAGAACTTTCTCCGACTGCGATTATTGGGTTTGGTGCCTCTCAGAATACCCGTGACCACCCTGCTGGATGGGGTCAGGGTGACCTATCCCAGAGTCATCGGCTGGAGTGAGAGGTCTAGCCCGCCGGGAATACGAAGGTCACTGGGTGCGAGCGACCACCCGACTCCAACCGGCCCGGTAGAAGACCAAAGCTGGACCGGTACCGACTCTACAGGGCCTTCGAATTCTTCGGTGACCTTACCCGTGTCCTTAAACCCCTGGGGGCTAATAACTCCCCTTGTACAGGGGGAATCCACGCCTAAGGTGGAGAATAGTGTTCGCTAACCTTCGAAGTCCCTCGCGCCTCGATTCCCCAGTTAGAGATAGCAACCTTTCAGAAGGGCTGGTCGTTTATGCCTGAGGTCAATGGTGGGATTGAGGGGAAATCCAGGGTTACAGCTCAGAAGGGAAGGAGGGTAATGGATGAAAAGTCCCGCTTATGGGGTTTACGATTTTTGCTATGACAACCCGCGAGAGCATGCTGATGCGAATTGGGAACCTTACGTGCCTTCGAAGCGAAGAGGGACATTACAGATAGAATTCCAAAGATACAAGAAGGGAGACAAGTGCCCAGCTTGTCGAACTCGGAACTACAGTAGGAAGAATGACGTCTGTCTCTATTGTGGCTGGCGGGAGGAATATCAACGATGAGGTAGCAGTAAGTGCTTCTAACCTGTATTTTCACCATCCCCATCGGAAGAGGGGCGGAGACGTAGATGTACCTTCACCGCTCCCTGACCCCTTCTTACCCTGCTCAGCCCCTGGTTTGACGCTTTTTAAAACCAGGCCCAGCAGACCAGCTTCCAGCTCACCCCAGTCCTCGGCCGTGTGCTTAATTCATAGATCCCCCTCCCCAGCAGCAGAACCACCGCTGCCGCTCCTCGAACACTTTATAATTTAGAGACCTCACCTCTTTCCTCGGGCCGTCCTCTCGGACGGCCTCAGGTGAGGTCTGTTTATATGCCTAAACCTTCGTACGCTCCCTCAAGCAGACAAGTTGCGGGATGCGTCGGGCCCCCGCTAGTCCGAGATGGAGGTCGTGGCCACCTTCACCTCCCTGGTGACGACATAGGTATTCCAGGTGGTTATCCTCTGGTCAGGGAACACGTAGTTGGTCTTCACCGTCACCGCGGCCCTCACCGTGAAGGTCCCCGGTTTGTTCCAGACCACGGTGAACTCGTCGGAAGGGTAGCATCTGTAAGTCACCCTCTCTGCGTGGGGCGGCGCTGTGATGTGCGGGACCACCTGGAAGTTGGCCGGACGTCCCGTCACCCATAACATTGGGCCCTTGAGCTCGAGTTCCACCCTGGGTTCCTCCACCGTCTCGACGTAAAAGGTCCTCACCAGATCACCGGGGCTCACCTCCACCGTCCACTCCTTGCGCCTCAAGGGCCTCCCTTCGTTACTGTAGGAGGTGGCACGGACCACATAACGCCCGGGAGAGGGGAAGGTGTGGGTGACCTGGACGCGCGTGTGGGCCGGGTCGTCGTCAACGCTTACCGTCCCGTCGCCGAAGTCCCACTCCCACCGCACGTGATAGGTGCGGTCCTCTCGTTTGCGGGTGGTCATTCGCGATTTACGGATCACCTCGATGAAGGCCGGCTGCGTTTCCACTGGTTGGGGAAGGACTACCACGTCCTCTTCGGGCGCCGCCTCTTCCGCCTCAAGGTCGCCAGCCGGAAGGGGACTCTCCATGACCGCGGTGAGCTGGAAGGGCCGTACCTTCCCCTCGAAGAGATGTAGCGTGGCCGGCGCCAGGTCAGGGTGAAGGGCGCGGACCCCGACGATCAGCCCCTCCGCCCCAGGAGGGAGCCTGAGACCCGTCAAGGTGACCACGTCGGACCCCTCTGTCCTGCCCACGAGCTCCACCCCCCAGGGGCCCTCCGCGTAGGCCCAAAGGGCCACGCGGCTCCCCGGCGGTCCCCCTTCGTCGGCCTTGACCGTGAAGGTGAGACCCTGGAGAGAGGCCTGCCCTGTGAATCGATAGTAGACTGGGGCCAGGAAGGATGCACTTCCATCTATCGTCCGTGACCAAGGGCGGCGGGCGCCGACCTCCAGAGTGAGCCTTGAGGGGAAGATATCCCTCAGGTGTCCGAGCACGTACTCTATCACCCCGGGCTGGCGCGTGAGGCCAAGGAAGGTAGCCGCAAAGGGATGTTCATAGACGAAGAAGTGGTCGTCCAGGTGGGGGCGCCGAAAGGTGGCCTCCACCTCTACGAAGCGGTCGTTATGGCCTACTCCCCTGGCCACCTCGCCGAACAGGTCGTAGGCCCGCCCCGCCACGATGGCCGACTTCAGCGGTTTGCCGGAGCCCTCTCCCGCGGCCGTCTCCCAGCTCCGCCGGTTCCACTCGGCGAGGAAGTGGTTGGCCTTGACGATATCGAAGATCTCCCGTCCCGCGCCGTCCCTGCCCACGGGGAAGGCCACCTCCTCCTGAACCAGACGGCGTACCGCAGGCCCGTCCCCCTCTATCCCCGCCAAGCGGGCGGCCTCAACGGCCAACAGGCTGGCGCCGCGGTGTTGTAGGAGTTGCCAGAGCCGGTTGGCGTAAAGCCGCACGACCTGGAGGAGGTAATCGTACAGGACCTGCTTGAGATCCCCTGCTGGAACGCGTGGCCGGGAGAGGGCCCCGATAACACCTCCCTTCTCAGTACCAGCGATCTCCCTCATGAAGGCGGTCCTGGCGACAATCACTGCCAGCAGGTCGTAGTAAGCCGCCGTGAACTCGCTGGGCTTCCCATCCTGGGAGAGGGGCTCCTGGGCCCGCAGGATATTCTCCTCGTAGATCTCCTGCTGAGCCAACCAGTGCTCGAAGGCCAGGCCCCTCCCCACAGCGGCCGCAAGCGGTGAGGGCACGAACTCCACCTCCACCAGGTAGCGGCGAAAGGCCGGCTGGTAGATAGCTTCCGCACGCCGCCAGATATAAGGTACGGGGTCGCTTAGGTCGAAGACGTAGTCCGGGTCGCGCAACCTGGCCCGCTGGCGCGGGTCCAGCTCGAGGCACCTCTCCGTTATCGCCGCTGCGTAGAGGGCGGACGCCAGAAAGGTGCCGTGATTGGGGGGCGCCAACATGACCAGGGCCCTGATCCGGGGGTCCTCCTCCAGGGCGGCGTACCTCACGACCAGCGCCCCGCTGCCGTGAGTTACCACGTCCACCCGGTCGGCACCCGTCCGCCGCCTCACCTCCGCCGCGAAGGCCAGGAAGTCCGGGGCAGCAGCGACGTAGTCTCCCGAGGGCTCGAAGATGAACAGGCTCTCCCCCGGTACGTATCCCTCCTGCAGGAGCGCGTTGAACAGGCTCGAGCCGCGGAGGGGGATATAGCTCCCGTCAGAGGTCCTCTGGCCGATACCCCAGGTGAGGGCGGGGCCGAACAGGAAGCCGTTGACCAGTATCAGCGGGGGACGCCGTGGCCCGGCGACGACGGCCGGGCTCGTGGCCAGGAGCGCCGCCAGAAGGATCAGGGTGACCAGCCGTCTCATCTGCTCACCACCTCGACCATCCCCAGGTTCTCAATGGCCAGCCGTGTGATAGCCAGGCCGGCGTCCAGGGCCGCCTCAATGTCAGCGGCGCTCGTCACCACCCGTCTCCCCTCCTCGTCCAGCACGTAGACCTCCACGAAGGCCTCGCCGGGGCCGAGCTCGAGTAACCTGCCGCCGTACTTCAAGACCACCACCTGTCCCTCTACCGACATGATCTCGACGTCGCCCTCGAGAAGCCGCGCTGCGCTGTCCACCTCATGGGGTTTCCCATCGGCCAGGAGGACAAGGGGCTTGGTAATCCCCAGGGCGGCGGGCGGGGTCAGGCCTATGAGACGGCTCTCAAGCAGCAAGCCCAGGTTGCTGACCTCGAAGACCGCCAGCACCTGGCCCCCGGGCACGGGCCCCTCACGGAGGACCAAGGTACCTGTGTCCGCGTCGAAGACAGCCGACGGTTGAATATCGGACCTCAAGACCGCCTCCCGTAAGAGATGGGAGCCCGACTCACGCACGTACACAACCAGGCGCTGGTCGACGGCAGCGCTCGGTCGCATCCATAGGGCCGCCAGGGGGAGAAGAAGGATGAACAGGGGTACTATACGTCTCATGTAGACCGCCTCCCGTTAGCCAAATACTTCCAGGTTAAGTAATATTATACGCCTTGGCAGCAATTTCCTGCCGCTGCATAAAATCACTTTCCAGGTTATGCGGTGTCCACATTCTATCCCCGCGTGGGCGGGTAGTTATCCACAGGTTATCCCCAGCTGTGCATAACCAGAACATTTGTTTGCTGGGTCAAGTTACCAGTTTATGCGCTGGGCCCGCCCCTTAGAACCTCAAATTAGAGGACTGGGCGGGCCCAGGGGTGAATAGGGTATGTGCCGGTAAGACCGATTGGAGGTGGAAGGTTGCCCCGGAGTTCTCCCGACAGGCTAGTGGACAACGTTTCCCGGGCCATCTACGGCAAGAGGGATGTAATAGAGCTGTTGGTGGTGGCGCTGCTGGCGCCTGGACACGTCCTCATAGAGGACGTGCCGGGGGTGGGGAAGACGACCCTTGTGAGGGCCCTGGCCCTCTCCACCGGCTGTCGCTTCAGCCGAATCCAGTTCACGCCTGACCTGCTGCCCTCTGACGTTACAGGGGCGTCCGTACTGGGGCCCGACGGGAAACTGCGTTTTGAGCCCGGGCCCATCATGAGCAACCTCGTGCTGGCCGACGAGATCAACCGGGCCTCGCCGAAGACCCAATCGAGCCTCCTCGAATGCATGGAGGAGAGACAGGTTACGGTGGAAGGCAGGACCTATCGCCTCGAAGAACCCTTTATGGTCCTGGCGACCCAGAACCCCATCGAATACGAGGGCACCTTCCCTCTGCCCGAGGCGCAGCTAGACCGGTTCCTGCTGAAGGTTAAGGTAGGCTACCCGGACCCCCGGGCGGAGAAGAAGATGCTTATGACCTGGGGGAACTCTGAGCCGCTCACAGGGCTGGAGGCCGTCGCCACCCCGGCGGACGTAGTGGAAATGCAGGCTTCAGCACGCCGCGTCAGGGTTGACCCCTCGATCACCGACTATATCCTCCGGATCGTCCGCCGTACGAGGAACCACCCCGGCGTCTACCTCGGCGCCAGCCCCAGGGCGTCCTTGGCTCTGTACAGGGCTACAAGGGCCCTGGCCTTCATCAGGGGACGTTCCTATGTCACGCCTGACGACGTCAAGGCCCTCGTCCTGCCAGTCCTGGCCCACAGGATACTGCTCGAGGCCGACTCCGGCGGAGCCGGTGCCGATGAGTTCTTAAGGGACCTCCTCCGTCAGGTCCCGGTGCCGGTAGAAGGTGGGAACTCCGGTGAAGCTCAGGGTTGAGGATTGGCGGCCGCTTCTGGCCGCAGCGGCGATGTCACTGTGTGCCCTGTTCCTGGGCGGTAGGTTTTTTTACTTCCTGTTGTACTTCTCAACCTTCACCGTGGCCTTGGCCCTAGGGTGGGTCCTCCTGCTTCGCGCCAACCTCACCTGGAACGCCTCTCCCCAGGTGCGCCATGTGGTCCGGGGAAGGCCCCTACCCCTCGCCCTCCGGCTGTACAACGAGGGGCTGCTGCCGGCTCCCTCGATCTCAGTCAGGGGCCCGGGGGTAGAGGAGACCCTTCAGCTAGACCCCTTTCGCAGCCGGGTCTGGGAGGTGGAGCTCTCGGGACTCCCCCGCGGCAAGCACCGGCCGGGACCCTACACCTACAGCTTTACGGACCCCTTCGGCATCTTCTCCGCGGCCCTCTCGGCCCGCTCTGACGTCGAAGTCGTCGTGTACCCGAGGACCCTGCCCGTCAGGGACCTTCGCCTCGCCAATTTGCGGCCCTACGGCAGAGCGCGCAGCATGGTCAGGGGTTACGAAGACCCCGCCCAGTTGGCCGAGATCCGCCTCTACCGACAGGGAGACCCGGCCCGGCGGATCCACTGGCGAACCACGGCCCGTCGGGGACTTCCCCACGTCAAGGAGTTCGAGCTATCCGCTGCAGCGGCCGTGCACGTCTTCCTGGAGATGGGTATCGCCGCCTATGCCCGTCGCGAGGAGGAAGACCTCTATGTGGAGGCGGCCTTGTCGGTGGTCTCCCGGGCCCTCAGCTCGGGGTACACCGTCAGCCTGCACGCCAACTCCCGGCGGAGCCCGAGCCTGGGACCCTGCGCCGGGACGAGAGCCCTGGGGAGATTCCGGGAGTTCCTCTGCTACCTGCGGGCCGACGGGACGGCCCCCCTGGCCAGAGTCGCCGGTAGAAAGGCGGCCTACCTAGAGGGGCGCACCTCGGTGCTATTCGTGATCCCCCACCTTGACCCTCCCCTGCATCACCTGTGCGAGCGGCTCCTGCGGGCGAGGTTCGCCCTGACCATCATCACCGCCCGGGACTCAGCCAGGACCCAGGCGCTCGCCCGTGGGGGAGCGCACCTGCTGATGCTCTCGGAACGAGGGATCGGGAGCGAGGCCCCATGAGGGTGGTCCTCGGCGCAGCCCTGCTCTCCTACATCATCCTGCTCTCTACGGCCGGTTTCCTCGGGCTCGCAGTCCACCCCTTGGCAGGCGCCGTCGTTGTGCTGACCGTCACCCCGCTTCTGCACCTCTTCTTCAGGCGGCCCAGGTACGCGCTGGCCACACTCCCGGCCCTCCTGGCCGCCCTGGCCTGGGTCCTGTACCGAGAACCCCGCCATCTCTTCGCTTGCCTCGAGCTGCTGGCACGCACAGCCCACGCCCTCGCACAGGCCTTGGCGGGCGTGCCGACGGTCTTCGGAACTGGGGAGCTCTGGACCCTAGTCGCCGCGCTCTCCACGGCCCTGGCGATCGTGTTCCTGCTGAGCAGCTACCGGCCGAGAGGGCTCTTCTGGGCCATCGTGGCGGGCTGCTCGCTGCTGGGGCTGGAGTGGGCCCTCTACTACGACCCGGCCCTGTCTTATACCGGCCTGTTCCTGGTGGCTGGCTGGGCCCATGTGAGCTGGCTACGCTCCCGAGCCACGACCCCGGCCCTGGTGATCTGGCCCCTCGCCGGCCTGTTGGCGGTTGCCCTCCTCTCCGCCATCCTGCCCGGCGATTACGGCCCCCGCGGGCCCGGCAAGGCCCTCGAGGAGATCATCGAGGTAACCGGCATGCGAGGATCGGGAAAGGACACACGCGGCGCCTTCGCCCTGGATCAGGTGGGCTTCGGGGGCCCCCCAGAGGACCTCGGCGGGCCAGCCCGGCCCTCGCGTGGAGTCGCCCTGACTGTATCCCTCCGCCTCCGGGACCAGCGGGCGCCGGCTCCCTACCCGGGGGCCTACCCCCTCTACTTGAGGGGCACGGTCTTCTCCCATTACACCGGCAGGGGCTGGGCTGCGGCTGCCAGGCGGGCCACCCCTCCCGCCGGTAGTGAAGGGCGCCTGGAGCAGGAGATCCGGCTCGTCGACCTCCGGACCACCACCTTGTTCGCCGTCTATCGCCCCGTGGCCTTTGACGGAGTCGAGCCCCTGTGGGGGCCCGCCGCCACCGCCCGGGCCGGGCGATGGCCGGGGGGTTATACCGTCCTCACGGCTCCCACCTCGGACGAGGGACCCTCGCCAGAGTATCTACAGCTTCCCAACGACCTGCCGCGAAGGGTCCTCGACCTAGCAGAGCGGGTAACGGCGGAGCATAGCACCCCTCTACAGCGCGCCCTGGCCCTTCAGGCCTACCTCAAGACCATCCCCTACGACCTGTCCGTACCGCGGGCGCCAGCTGGCAGGGATTTCGTGGACTACTTCCTCTTCGACCTTCGGCGGGGCTACTGCACCTATCATTCCTCGGCCCTGGCCGTCATGCTCAGGGCCGTCGGCATACCCTCCCGCTGGGTTCAGGGGTTTAGAGCGGAAGCCCCTCCCGACGGTACCCCGGTCGAGGTCCCCTTCTCCTCGGCTCATTCTTGGGTGGAGGCCTACATCCCCGGCCGGGGTTGGGTGACCCTAGACCCCACGCCCGGCTTCGAGGCCCCGCCCCTCTGGGCGCCGACCGTCGAGGACGACGCGGGCCAGGCCCTGCCGCCCTCGCCCGCCCCACTTCAGAAGGCCTCGCCCCTGGCCGAGCTCACGGCGTACGACGGTGAGGAGGTACCTGCTGCTGCCAGACGGGCACTATACCCTCCCTGGCTCCCTCTCGCGGCGGCTCCGCCGGCCGCCCTGGTCATGGTCCCCCTCCTGGGGACGGCCATCACGGGACTGTACCGCAGGCGTATGCTCGCGGCAAGCGGCGGCAGGGCCTACCTCGCGGCCTACGCCTACGCCGCCTTCCTCCTCACCGCCTTCGGCCTGCTTCGGGAACCTCACGAGACGGCCCTTGAGCACGCCTTGCGGATGGCCCGGCACCTCCCACGCTTCCGCGGCCTCTTCCTTCGCCTGGCGGAGGCCTACGCCGCGGTGAGGTACGGGCAAGAGGAGCCCGCAGGCCCCTTCGGCGAGGTCTACCGCGACCTCATGGACCTCGAGGCCCACTTCCTCCGCCTGTACGGCCGCCTCAAGTTCTCCCTCCTGGTCCTCGGGGCCTGGCTCGGGCTCTGGCTACGCAGGCGCGCGCGCCAGCCGGAGCCCTAGTGTCGGGCGAGGGGGGCTCCTCAGGAGGAGGACCAGTTGACTGCCCTCCCAAGAGACTAGGACGGCATCGCAGGTACCCGGCCATGGTAACCCACGATGCCGTCCATCAGTTGAACGCGGATGGGGCCATCCAGGGAGACATAGGGCTTCGCTGCTAGGGCTCTGGAGCGGAAGGAACGCGAGGGGAGCCGCGTCCTCTCCACATGGGTCCGGGACCCTTATGGCCCCTATCCGCAATGCTTCAGTCCTCCAACATCACCTCGGCCATGAAGGGCACGGCCTCAAAACTCACTACCCTCTCGCTGCCGCAACTCGGGCAGAGGGTGAGACCGCCCGGGGCGATGAAGATATTTCCGCACTCGGGGCACCTCAGCTGGCCCTCCAGCTGCTGGACCTCGATCTCGGCCTCCCTCAGGACGGGATGGTCCACGCACACCTGCAGGAACTCGTCGACCCGCTCTGCGTAGTCCTGGCCCTCTACCTTCAGGAGAACTCGGATCTTCTTCACGTCCACCTCGTCCAGGGAGTCCAAGAGCTCTCGGAGCCTGGCCATTAGCTCCATCTGCCTCACCCGCTTGTGAATCCCATCACTTGGTGTATATTATTCTCGCCCCGGGCCCCCTTTCCTCCCCGGGGGCGCAAATTGCCAATGTTGCGACTATTGCGGGCGCCCTTCCTCGGGCGGCCTCCCCCTTCCGGGCCATGGGACGCCGGGTTCCGCCGCCACTTCCTCTCTTAGCGTCGTCCGATACCCCTCTCTCCGGACCGACCTGCCGTGCCACTCGAAGGATCGGGTAGGAGGGGGCGGCTA
>DFND01000071.1 GCA_002375895.1 Firmicutes bacterium UBA3576 | reverse complement strand
GCCGGATAGTGGCCACGTAGCGTTGTACGGTGCGTTCAGAGCCCTCGTAAGGCTCCGGTGGGAGCAAATGCGTGCCGTCGTTACCTGGGCATGATAGGGTCTGTATCTCCCGGTGCAGGCGGGCAGCGGTGAGTTCGGGCCACTGCTGGAGTCGGTATTGGAGATAAGGCTTGTATGGGTCGAGAATCGAAGACCGTTTCACCTGCTTCCGCTCGTTGATACTTGGGTTGTCAAGATACTTCCGGACGGTAGTTCGACTGAGTCCCAGCCGCCGGGCTATCTGCGACTTGCTGAGACCCTGGCGCTCAAGATACCGGATCTCAATCATGAGCTCCACTCCAATCATTTTGGCCTGCTCCTTTCTGAAAGCGAAGTTCTGCGTACTTCTAACACCAGAGTCTTCGCTTCCCGAAGGAGTGGGCCTTCCTTATTGGCCAAAAGTGGCTACTTTATCTGTCCGGAAGTGAACACTTTAGTTGTCCATTTATGGTCATTTTAATATGGCCGGTAACACAATATCCTGAGCGCCTCCTCGGCGGTGGGCGGGATCCCGATGAGGCTGAGCCCCATGCCGGCGACGATGAGGCCCAGGGAGAAGATCATCATGGCGATAATGGCGATGCCGGCCAGGAACTTACCGTTGATCACCGAGTCGCGGTAGATGGGCTGGGCCACCAGCCTGCTCAGGGTGCCGCGGGCCCGCTCGCCGTTGATGGCGTCGAACCCGAGGGCCAATCCCACCAAGGGGCCCAGGAACCCCACGAAGGAGGTAAAGGGCGGGAGGGAGCCACCGGATGCCGTGAACAACCTCAGGAAGATGAACCCGGTCTCGGCCGTGCGCCTCACCTCGGCCCGGATGTTCAGCGCCGCAACGTAGATGGCGGCGAGGCCCGCGATGGCCACGATGGCCGCCAGGATCATGAAGCGGCTGCTGTTGATGTGATCCGCCATCTCCTTCCGGTAGACCGCCCGCAGGCCCGGCGCCCCCGGCCAGAGGTAGCCCCTCAGCCGGCCGAGCCAGAGGGCCGCCCCGTCGCGTCTTCTCTCAGACATGGCCTTCTCCTCCTCGGAAGTAACGCATGTAGATGTCGCTGAGCTCATAGCCCCGCAGGCGCAGGTGCCGGAGGGAGAAGCCCCGCTGTATCAGATGGGAGGCTATGTGCTCTCGAACATCGGCAGAGCAGCGCACCAGGAGGAGGTTCTCCCCCGACCTGTCTACGGCCTGAACCTCGGGGAGGCCCGCCAGGGAACGGGCCGCCTCGTCGACGTCGTCCGGGCCCGCCACCTCGACCTCTACGATCAGCGGCTCACCCCGCATGACCTGGCGCCCCAGCGTCTCGATGGGCCCCTCGGCGACGACCTCCCCGCGGACGAAGATGGCCACCCGGTCGCAGATGCGCTGCATCTGGTCGAGCAGGTGTGACGAGATCAGGACCGTCATACCGCGGTTTCGGCTGAGGTCCCGGATGAGCGCCAGGAGCTCCTCGGCCCCCTCCGGGTCGATCCCCTGGGTGGGCTCGTCCAGGATGATGATCTCGGGGTCCTTCACCAGCACGTCAGCCAGCCCGAGCCGTTGCCGCATGCCGTGGGAGTACTGTTCCACCCTCTTGTCCGCTACCTCGCTCAGGCCCACCTGGCCGAGTAGCCTCTCGACGCGTCGCGTGGCCTCCGCGGGGTCGAGCCCGTTGAGGTCGGCGGTGTACATCAGGTTCTGCCTGCCCGTGAGGTGCTCGTAGAAGCCCACGTCCTCCGGGAGGTAGCCCACCCGGGCTTTCACGGCCAGGGCCTCCCGCGCCGGGTCCCTGCCCAGGACCCTCACCGAGCCGGCCGTCGGCTCCGTCAGCCCCAGGAGCATCAGGATGGTGGTGGTCTTGCCGGCCCCGTTGGGGCCGAGCAGGCCGAAGACCTCGCCCCTCGCTATCTCGAGGTTCAGGTCCTTGACGGCGACTAACTGGCCGTAACGCTTGGTCAGGTTCTCAGTTCGGATGACGTGCTCCCTGTTGCCGGTCATACCTATCGCCTGCCGTAGGACTGGAATACCCAGAGGACTCCCAGCACCACCACGAGGACGATGCCGACGCCGACCCAGCCCCACACCGTTGACGTGTGGACCGTCACCCGGAACTCAGCGCTGTCCGTGGCCTCCCGCGTGCTGGCCCTTATGGAGACCGCGTAATCGCCGGCTATGGCCTTGGCCGCCGGCTTGATGAAGGCGGTAACCTCGCGTTCCTCACCCGCAGGGAGCTCCTCGAGGCTCTCGGGCTCGAAGGTGACCGACCACTGGCTGGGCTTGGAGGAGGAGAAGTTCACGTCCTTGAGGTCGGCCGTCCCGGTATTGCGCACGAGCAGCGTCACGGGCGTCTCCCTGCCGGCCACGACGTCGGCGTTGAGCCGGCCGGTCGGCGTGGTCAACGTTAGCTCATAGGACCCCGTGATGACCACCTTCAGTTCCGCCGAGGCCGTGCCCGAGGGCGACGCGGCGTAGACGGTGATGGGGTACTCCCCGGCCGCCACGGTCCGAGGCGGGCTGATCTTCACGTCGAGCCCCTGCGTAGAGCCGGCCTTCAGGCTCAGCGAGGTGATCTGCTTGCTCTCGTAGCTCGGGTGGAAGGCCACCTCCCATCCCTCCGGGGCGTCGGCGCCCAGGGTATAGGTCTGTTCCGCGAAGCCGTTGTTGGAGAGATTCAGGCGGAACTGAAAGGTCGCCCGGGCCGGGCCTCGCAACACCGGGTACTGGGTCACCAACTCGGCGGCCGCTGTGGCCATCTCCCGCACCCTGATCTCGATGGTGAGCTCATCGGTTATATTCCCCGCGCGGGCCCGCACGACGAAGGTGTACTCGCCTATCTCGGCGTCGCCCGGCACTTTGACGTCGAAGTAGAAGTACTCCGCCTCGTCGGTGTCGACGAAGACGCGATGGATGATGAAATCATGTCCCTTAAGCACCGGGTCCCATCCCTCGGGGGATGACACCAGGGACAGCGCCACATCCTGGGGCGGCAGGCCCTGGTTGTGGACCTCGATGCGCAGGCTGACCTTCTCGCCCCTCTCGACGGAGATGCCGGTGAAGGGCGTCGAGAGCCACAGCCGGCCGGCCTGGGCGTAGACTTCGGCGCTTGCTAGGGCCAGGATCAAGGCCAGCAGGGCCATCGTGGCGATAAGGGACCTCCTTACCCTTAGGCTGGAGACGTAGTGAAGCATGTGCTAAGAGACCTCCTTCCCGATATTGTGTCAGCTCGGCACAGACCCTCCTCAATCCGCTCCGTAGGCCTTGACCTCCACGAGGCGATGGGGGACCGCATCAGGTAGCTCTCCTCCCTCCGGCGCGTAGGGCACGAGGATCAGGTACCCCCTGACCACTGTCCTTTGGCCCTCCGGGCCGACGACGGTGATGAGAAGCGGCTGTCCCAAGTAACCCACCGCCGCGGACGGGCTCCCCCAGGCGCCGTAGAGGTAGGTTATAACATCCGCCTCAGCATGAAGCTCTAGAGCCGGCACATCGGCCAGTACCGCCCGGGCCGCGTAGAGGGGCCGCGATGGCTCCCGGCCCCCAAGGAGCTCTATGCCCACGACCTCCGCGGCCTCCTCCCCCGGCCCACAGGGCCTAAGCAGGTAGAGGAAGTGGCCTGAGCCGCCTGGCCGCCCGAGGCCCAGGGAGAGCTCATCGACGGTGTACCTCGTCCCCCCCCACGCCGTGGGGTGGTGGGCCCCTTCGGGCCCCATGATCCCCACCACCAGTAGGAGGACGGCGACCAGCGCCAGGGCTGTGGCCCAGCGGCGCCTGGGCCTCAGCCCGAGGTGGAGGGGCGGCCTCGGCACCACGGGCAGGCGCTCGTGAACCCTCTGCCGGAGGCTGGGGTCGAAATGCCAGCCGGCCATCTCGCGGCGGAAGGCCTCCTTGAGCCTCAGGAGCTCGCGTTCCAGTCCGTCACCGCCCCCCTTCACCTTCGCGCCCCCCTTCCTCCCGGAGCAGCTCCCTGATCCTCTGGCGCGCCCGGTGTAGCCTCACCTTCACGTTGGCCTCGGTCAGCCCGGTGAGCTGGGCGATCTGCTTCACGGGGAGGTCGGAGTAATAATGCAGGGCGATGACCTCCCGGTACTTAGGCTCAAGGCTCATCACCGCTTCCAGAAGCCGCTCGGCCTCCCAGGAGCGGATGGCCTGGGCCTCCGTGTCTGCGACGTCCACCGCCACACAGCGCGGCGTGGGTTCGCCGCCGCTGAGGTCCTCTGCGGCGAAGACCTTGCGGCTCGTCCAGGAGCGCAGCCGGTCGTGGCAGAGGTTCACTGTGATGCGGTAGATCCAGTTATGATAGGAGCCCTCTGGGGTGAAGTCGTCCAGATGACAGTAGACGCGGAGGAAAACCTCTTGGGCGACGTCCTCGGCCGCGTGGCGGTCCTTGAGGTAGAAGTAGGCCAGGTGCAGCACCTCGTCGCCGAAACGCCGCATTAGATACTCAAGCTGTTGGGCCCTCTCAGCAACCGTCCTCTCCGGCTCCCGCGGCCGGTGACGTTTGTACAAGGGTTCCATAACAGCTCATCCTCACGAATATAAACGTAGGAGGTGCGCGGGAGGTTACAGGCTCGACCTGCCCCCGGCCCTCAAGTTAGCACGCCCCTGCCAGGAGCGTCAAGACCCGCTCTCACCACCCGGAGGCGCAGGAGAAGGCCCTTCCTCTGCATAAAGGTAAGGGTGGAGGCCCGAGGGCGTGCGCCGGCGGGCGAGCGGAAGGGGGATGTGAGCATGAGAGTGGTCCTTCTCGGCGGCAGCGGCTTCGTGGGGTCATCGCTCTCGCGGCACCTGGCTCAGGGCGGGCATGAGGTCGTGGTCCTCTCCCGGAACCCCGCCCGGGTCAGAGCCGTCGAGGGGGTGTCCGTGTGGCGCTGGCGGCCCGAGATGCTGCCGCCGCTGGATGGAGCTGACGTGGTGGTCAACCTGGCCGGGGAGTCCATCGCAGCGGGGCCGTGGACGAGGCCCCGGCGCCGCCGGATCTACAACAGCCGGGTGGAGACGACGCGAGCCGTGGTCAGGGCAATAGCGGGGGCCCTCAGAGGTCCTGGCCTGCTCATCAACGCCTCGGCCGTGGGGTACTATGGGGACGCGGGCGACGCCGTGCTCGGCGAGGATTCGCCTCCGGGACGCGACTTCCTGGCCAGGGTCGCCTCGGCCTGGGAGGAGGAGGCCCTGCGCGCCCAGGACCTCGGGGTCAGGGTGGCGCTCATCAGGTTGGGCACGGTCCTGGGCAGGGGCGGTGCGCTCTCGAGGATGGCCCTGCCCTTCCGGCTGGGGCTCGGGTGCGTGCTGGGCGACGGGAGACAGTGGTTCCCCTGGATCCACATGGCCGACGTGGTCGGGGCCATAGAGCACATCATCGTCCATGAGGACCTGGCCGGCCCCCTAAACCTGGTGAGCCCGGGCCAGGTCACCATGGAGGAGCTGTGTCAGGGGCTCGCGCGGGCGCTTCACCGTCCCTGTCGGTTCAGGGTTCCGTCTGGTCTTATGCGGCTTGTGCTGGGCGAGATGTCCTCGCTCTTCTTGAACAGCCAGCGAGTACGGCCCGACAGGCTCATCGCGGCGGGCTACCAGTTTCGCTATCAAAATCTGGCAGAGGCACTCGGCGAGGTCTTCGGCGCTGCGAAAGGTTGAATTTAAGCATCCTGACGGGGGAAGGTTATAGATCAGAAATCCCTCGGAAAGGAGCTGATGTAGTGCCTAGCATCAGGTGTACCGTAGACAACTGCCACTACTGGCACCAGGGAAACACTTGTAACGCCTCGGAGATCCTGGTTACATCCGACAGCTTCGGTCAAACCGCCGCCGACAGCGTTGACGCCCCGCAGGCGGCCAACCTGAACACGACGCCCGTGAACACCTGCCTGGACACGTGCTGCAAGACCTTCGTGACCAAGGGGTCTGGGCAGATCAGGGCCGACGGCGTCACGAGGAACCCCCTGTGAAGGGAAGGCCCCCGCTCAGCGGGGGCCTTTGAAAGTTTCAGAGGAGGAGGTCCTGCGGGCCCTGCCATCGAAATGTTCATAGCGGGAGGGAGGGGTTATGCCCGCTAACCTTACGCCGCAATACTACGAGGCTGAGGAGGCCTTCAGGAGGGCCCGGACCAAGGAGGAGAAGATGGCCGCCCTGGAGGAGATGCTGGCGGTCATCCCCAAGCACAAGGGAACCGAGAAGCTCCAGGCGGATATCAAGCGTCGCCTGGCCAAGCTGCGGGAGCAGGAGGAGAAGAGGGTCGGCTCCCGACAGGACCCCTTCGTCGTCGAGCGGCAGGGGGCGGGCCAGGTGGTACTGATGGGCTTTCCCAATGCGGGGAAGTCCTCCCTCGTGGCGGCCCTCACCCGGGCCCGGGTCGCAGTGGCCGATTACCCCTTTTCAACCCCCTTGCCCGTGCCCGGGATGATGCCCTACGAGGACATCCACATCCAATTAGTAGATACGCCTCCGGTAACTGAGGATCAGATCCCGCCGGGGCTTGCTGGGACCCTGCGGAACGCGGATCTCATCGCCGTGGTGATCGACGCCTCCTCCGACGAATGCTTGGACCAGTTAACGGGCTGTATTGGGCACCTCGAGGAAAGGCGGATCTTGCGCGATGAGGTCCCCGAAGGGGTACAGGCGAAGACCTGGGACCGCCTTCTCGTGGTGGGCAACAAGGCCGACGTCGAGGGCAGCGAGGAGAACCTATCTGTGATCCGGGAGCTCCTGGAGAGAGAGCTCCCCATCCTGCCGGTCTCGGCCGCCACGGGCCAGAACCTCGCTGAGCTACGCGAGCGCATCTTCCGCGGCCTCGGCATTATCCGCGTCTACAGCAAGGTGCCGGGTAAGGAGCCCGATATGACCGCCCCCTTCGTCCTGCCCCGGGGGGCGACGGTGCTGGACATGGCCAGAGCCGTGCATCGGGACTTCCCGCAGAGGTTGAAAAACGCCCGCGTCTGGGGTTCGGTCCGGTTCGACGGGCAAGCGGTGCCCCGGGATTACGTCCTGGCCGACCGGGACATCGTCGAGCTGCACGTGTGAGGAGCTCCCGGCTGTGAGCGTATCCCTGTCCATCGAGACGATACGGGCGGCGGGCCGAGAGCTGGGGTTAGTGGTCGCCGCCGCCCCGCCAGAGCTCCCGCCGCGGCTTGAGGCCTTCCTCCGGGCCAAGGCCCGGGCCGGCGAATACCCCGCCTTCACCGAGAGGGACCCCGCCAGGCGATCCCCGGCGGCGGCCTTCCCCGGGGTGCGATCGGTAATCACCGCCGCGCTTCCCTACTGGCCGACGGAGGAGGACGACGGCTGGGACGGCTCGCGCCCTCGGGGGCTTCGAGGCTTCCTATCTCGTTACTGCAGGGGGCTTGATTATCACCGGGTGCTCCGGGAGAGGCTGACGGCCCTGGCCGGGCGCCTGGGCCTCACCGACTACCTGGTTCAGGTGGACGCCTCTCCCCTGGAGGAGCGGGCCCTGGCCGAGGCGTCGGGTCTCGGCTCCTACGGCGCCAACTGTCTCATCCACGTAGGACCCTACGGCCCGTGGGTCTTCCTCGGCGAGCTGCTAGTGACCTTCGAGGTCGGGGGCGTCTCCCCCGTCGAGGGCGGCTGTAGGGGATGCCTGGAGTGCGTGCGCGCCTGTCCCACGGGGGCCCTGCGCGGGCCCTTCGACCTCGTCCCCGATCGGTGTCTTTCCTACCTCACCCAGATGAGGGGGACCATCCCCCGCCGGTACCGGAGGGCCCTCGGCGTGCGGGTCTTCGGCTGTGATACCTGCCAGCTGTCCTGCCCATCCTTCAAGAGGTTAAACCGGGTCTCCTATCCGGGCTCTTCACCCAGACTCGACCTCAGGTGGCTCGTGGACATGAGCAGCCGGGAGTTCCGGCGTGTCTGGGGTCCCTCGGCCATCGGGTGGCGGGGGGCCGGGATATTGAAGCGGAACGCCCTGGTGGCCCTTGGGAACGTGGGCGAGGAGGCCCTGCCCTACATCCGCCGCGGCCTTGAGGACCCCCGCCCCTACGTCCGCCGCCACGCCGCCTGGGCCCTCGGGGCGGCGGGGGCGAGCCGTGAGGAGCTCAAGAGGGCCTATGCGCGCGAGGCCGACCCCACGGTCCGTGGGGAGCTCGAGCTCTGGTTGTGACTTGAGGTATCAACTGGGACCAAAGCAGGCATTCCTTTATCCTTGCAGAAGTGTAAAGGGAACATATAAAATGTAGTTGTGATCTCTATAAATCCCGCCGGGAGAGGGAGGAAATCCTCGACCGGTCTGGAACTAATCAATGTTATTATCTTAATAGCCCGCTTCGGTAAACCGTCGGCACGCACGTCGTGTTGACGGTTTTCAAGCGGATAGTCTGTAACACGATTGGAGGCAGCAGAGCGATGGAAGGTTTCTTCGACGTGGGACTGTACCTCATCTTGGGCGCTGCGTTCCCGCTCATCGCCGTCGGGTTCGCGGCCTTGCTGAGGCCCAGCAACCCAGACCCGGACAAGTTGTCCATCTACGAGTGCGGAGTGGATCCGTACGGGGATGCTCGTGTTAGGTTTCACATACGGTACTACATCTTCGCCCTCATGTTCGTCATCTTCGACGTAGAGACCGTGTTCATGTATCCCTGGGCCGCTCTGTTCAAGGACCTCGGAGCCTTCGCCCTGGTTGAAATGCTGATCTTCATCGGACTGCTGGTTCTCGCCCTTATCTACGCGTGGAAGGAGAGGGTGCTCAGATGGATCTAGAGAGGACCGAGCCCAGCAAGCGCGGCGGCATCGTCGTGCCGGTGACTGCGCCGCGGCAGGAGGGGCCGCTGTTCCAGCATCTGCCCGGCGTGTTCACCACGAACCTGCAGAAACTGGCCAACTGGTCCAGGAAGAACTCGCTGTGGTACATGTTCTTCGGCATCGCCTGTTGCGCCATCGAGATGATGGCGGCCGGCGCGTCGAGGTATGACATGGACCGCTTCGGGGTCCTCTTCCGGGCGTCGCCGCGACAGGCGGACTTCATGTTCATAGTGGGGACGATAAACCTCAAGATGGCCGAGGTCGTAAAACGCCTCTACGATCAGATGGCCGAGCCCCGCTGGGTTATGGCGGTGGGGGCCTGCGCCATCGACGGCGGCCCCTACAAGGGCAGTTATAACGTCGTGAACGGGGTGGACAAGGTCATCCCCGTGGACGTCTATGTACCGGGATGTCCTCCCCGGCCGGAGGCCTTCTACGACGGCATAATCAAGCTGCAGGAGAAGATCGCCGCCGAAGGGCTGGACATCGAGCTGGTCAGGAAGGTGAGGAGCTAATGGCGGACGTTAGAGAGCTGGTGGATAAGGTGGCCGCCGACCTGTCCTTCGCCGAGGTAAGCCAGTCCCCCGTGGACGTCGGCGAGATGGTGGTCAAGGTGGACCGTGAGAAGTACTTGGCGGCCTGTCGCAGGCTCCGCGACGAGTTCGGGTTCGATTACCTGTCCTTTGTGACCTGCGTGGACTACCCGGAGAGCCTCGAGATTGTGGCCTACGCGATAAACCTCGAGACCCAGGCGCGGGTGAAGGTGCTGGTGGACCTCTCTAAGGAAGAGCCGGAGGTGGACAGCCTGGTTGAGGTATGGCCCACCGCTAACTGGCACGAGCGGGAGGCCTACGACCTCTTCGGCGTCGTCTTCCGGGGCCACCCGGACCTGCGCAGGATACTGCTGGACGAGAAGTTCGAGGGGCACCCGTTGCGGAAGGATTACGGGTCCAACCCCCTGCTGAAAGCTTACGAGTGAGGTGGAGGTGAGGGAGTTGACAAGCGCAAAGCAGGAGCTGCACAGGGAAGAGATGGTCATCAACATGGGCCCTCAGCATCCCAGCACTCACGGCGTCCTCAGGGCCGTCGTGACGCTGGAAGGCGAGACGGTGCGGGGGGTCGATCCGGTCATCGGCTACCTCCACCGCTGCTTCGAGAAGATCTGTGAGCAGAAGACCTGGACCCAGGTCATACCCTACACCGACAGGACCGATTACGTGGCGGCCCTCACCAACGAGCTGGCCTACGTCCTGGCGGTGGAGAAGCTGATGGGCCTCGAGGTGCCGGAGCGGGCCCAGTATATCCGGGTCATTATGGCTGAGCTGCAGCGGATAGCCAGCCATCTGCTCTGGTTTGGAACCTTCGGCAACGACCTCGGCGCCTTCACCCCCTTCCTGTACGCCTTCCGGGAACGGGAGACCCTTATTGACATCTTCGAGAAGACCACGGGCGCCAGGCTCACCTACAACTACATTCGCCTAGGCGGCGTGAGGAACGACCTCCCGGCGGACTTCGAGCGGGAGACCCTGGCCTTCCTCGAGAAGCTGGAGAAGGGGCTCGAGGAATACCACAACCTGCTCATCGGCAACGCCATCTTCGAGTACCGCACCAAGGGCCTCGGGGTGTTGACGGCTGAGCAGGCCGTGGCCTGGGGCGCCAGCGGCCCGACGCTGCGGGCCTCCGGCGTGGCCTGGGACCTCCGCAAGTCCGAGCCCTACCTCGTCTACGACAGGTTCGACTTCGAGGTCCCCGTGGGGCAGAAGGGGGACATCTACGACCGGTGCATCTGCCGCATGAAGGAGATGGAGGAGAGCGCCAAGATCGTCCGTCAGGCCCTGGAGGGACTCCCTGAGGGAGACGTGGTGGGCAAGGTGCCGCGGGTGATCAAGCCCCCGCAGGGACAGGCCTACGCCGCCGTGGAGGCGCCGCGGGGCGAGCTCGGGTGCTTCGTGGTCAGCGACGGCGGCATCAAGCCCTACCGGGTGAAATGGCGCTCGCCGTGTTTCGTCCACCTGCAGCTCCTGGATGTCATCGCCCGGGGTGAACTGGTGGCGGACTTCATAGCCAACATCGGCAGCATCGACATCATTCTGGGCGAGGTGGATAGATGATGCAAGCCGTCCTGTGGTCCGTGCTCAAGCTCCTCATCGTCCTGACTTTCATCTTGCTAAACGCCATGCTCCTGATCTGGCTGGAGCGCAAGGTGTCGGCTTGGATACAGCTGAGGCTCGGCCCCATGCGGGTGGGACGCCCGCAGGGTTGGGCCCAGTCCATAGCCGACGTCCTCAAGCTGTTGTTCAAGGAGGACATCGTGCCCAGCCGCGTGGACAAGGTCCTCTTCGTCCTCGGGCCCATCATCGCCTTTATGCCGGCGTTGATGGTGTGGGCCGTAATACCCTTCGGCCCCAACTTCGTGTCCGCGGACCTGAACATCGGGGTCCTTTACATCGCGGCCATCGGGTCCATCGGCCTGATGAGCATCTTCACCGGCGGCTGGGGGTCCAACAACAAGTGGTCCCTCATCTCGGCCATGCGGTCGGCGGCCCAGCTTTTCAGCTACGAGGTGCCGCTGGTCCTGGCCCTCATCGGCGTGGTCATGCTGGCCGGCTCCCTGAGCCTGACCGATATAATCCGGGCGCAGCAGGAGACCGCCTGGTATATCCTCTACCAGCCGCTCGGCTTCCTGGTGTTCCTCATCGCCGGGATAGCTGAGGTGAACAGGACCCCCTTCGACCTGTCGGAGGCCGAATCCGAGCTGGTCGCCGGCTGGCACGTCGAGTACAGCGGGCTCCGCTGGGCCATGTACTTCCTGGCCGAGTACGGCAACCTGCTGGCCCTGTCGGCCCTGGCGGCGACCTTGTTCCTGGGCGGCTGGACGGCCCCCTTCGGGCTCGACTTCATCCCGCCCTTCGTGTGGTTCTTGCTGAAGACCTACTTGTTCGTCTTCGTGGCGATGTGGATCCGCTGGACCTTCCCGCGGGTCAGGATCGACCAGCTCATGGACCTCAGCTGGAAGTTCCTGATCCCGGTGGCCCTGCTGAACATCGCCTTGACCGGTATCGGCATTACTATCTTCTCTTAAGGAATAGGGTGACTGACCATGAGCTACGTCCGAAATGTCGCTAATGTGGTCGCGACTCTACTGGTCGGCCTGCGTGTCACCTTAAGGGAGTGGTTCTCGCGCAGCATCACGCTCCAGTACCCGGAGCAGCGCTGGGAGCTCCCCAGGGGCTACCGCGGCCATCCCGTCCTGCTCTCCGACGAGGAGGGCAAGACCAAGTGCACGGCCTGCGGGCTCTGCGTGAGGGCGTGCCCCACCGATGTCATAACCGTCAAGGGCGCCAAGGGCGAGGACGGGAAGCGCGTCGCGACGGAGTGGGTGCTGGACATGAGCAGGTGCATCCAGTGCAACCTCTGCGTCGAGGCCTGTAAGTTCGACGCCCTGGCCATGTCCGACAGGTACGAGCTGGCCTGTTACCGGCGCGAAGACCTGTTGTATGACATGGACACCCTGCTTGAACTCGGCCGCGGTGACGGCGTGGCCGCCATCACGGTCGGGGATAAGCTGTGAGGAGGGTGAGCTAGATGGAAATCGTCTTCTGGATAACGGCCTTCGTCGTCATAGCGAGCGCCGTCGGGGTGGTCACCATGACCAACCTCATTCACAGCGCGCTGCTTCTGGCCCTGACCATGTTCGGCGTGGCCGTGCTCTTCGTGATCCTGGCGGCCGACTTCCTGGCCGCGGTGCAGGTACTGGTGTACGTGGGCGCGGTGATGGCCCTGGTGGTCTTCGGCGTGATGATCCTGCAGAGGGGCCCCATGAACCTCAGCAACATGCCCAGCAAGCACGTGCTGGGCGGCCTCTTCGCCGCCATCGCCACCATGGGCTTCCTCTTCTGGGGCCTGGGCTCGACCGAGTGGCCGGTGAGCGAGGCCGCTCCCGCCGCCACCACCGTGGAGCCCATAGCCGAGCTCCTGTTCACCAAGTACGTGGTGGCCTTTGAGGTGGCCGGCGTGCTGCTGACCGTGGCCGCCATCGGGGCCATCATCCTGGCCAAGGAGGTGCGGGCCGGTGATTAGCCTCACCCATTACCTGGTATTGGCCGCGGTGCTGTTCTCCATCGGGCTCTTCGGCGTCATCACCAAGAGGAACGCCATCGCCATACTCATGGGCATTGAGCTCATGCTCAACGCCGTGAACATAAACCTGGTGGCCTTCTCGCGGTTCATAGAGCCCTCTGACGTCGTAGGACAGGTCTTCGCGGTATTCATCATAGTCGTCGCGGCGGCGGAGGTAGCCGTTGGTCTGGCCATTATCATCGCCCTGGCCAGGGCGCGTCAGACCATCGACGCCGAGGAACTTCACCTCCTGAAGTGGTAAATATGTACCGACAAAGGCAGGTGCCAGTGAGATGATAGAGTACGCATGGTTGATCCCGCTCCTACCCCTGGTCTCCTTCGCCCTCATCGTCTTCGTGACGGGGCGGAACAGGCTGCTCTCTGCGGGAATCTCCATCGCGGCCATCGCGGCGTCCTTCGTCATCGCCGCCGGCGTTGGCCTGGAGTTCCTGCACAACCCGGAGACCGTGGAGTACGGGCTGCCCTGGGTGGACGTCCTGGGGCTCAGGGTTGAGATGGGAGTGCTGCTCGACGGCATTTCCGTCCTGATGCTGCTGATCGTGACCTTCATCGCCACCCTGATCCAGATCTACTCCCTGGGATATATGCACGAGGACCCGGGGTTCAGCAGGTACTACTCCTACATGAGCCTGTTCGCCTTCTCGATGCTGGGCCTGGTGGTCGCCACCAACTTCCTCCAGCTCTACATCTTCTTCGAGCTGGTGGGCCTGGCCTCGTACCTGCTGATCGGGTTCTGGTACGAGAAGCACTCGGCCGCCGAGGCGGCCAAGAAGGCCTTCGTGACCACGCGGGCCGGCGATTTCGGCCTGCTGCTGGGGATCTTGATCCTGTTCTCCCTCTTCGGCACCTTCGACTTCACCGAGCTGGCGGACAGGATCGCGGGCTTTGACAACATTCCCCTGCTGACGCTGCTCACGGTCCTCATCTTCCTGGGCCCCGTGGGCAAGTCGGCGCAGGTTCCCCTACACGTGTGGCTGCCGGACGCCATGGAGGGCCCGACGCCGGTCAGCGCCCTCATCCACGCCGCCACCATGGTGGCCGCGGGCGTCTACCTGGTGGCCAGGACCTACTTCCTCTTCGCCAACGCGCCCGTGGCCCTGACGGTCGTGGCCTGGGTCGGCGGCATAACCGCCCTCTTCGCCGCCACCATCGCCACGGCGCAGGACGACATCAAGCGGGTGCTGGCCTACTCCACCATCAGCCAGCTGGGGTACATGATGCTGGCTCTCGGGGTGGGCGGCTTCACCGCCTCCATGTTCCACCTGACCACTCACGCCTTCTTCAAGGCCCTCCTGTTCCTCGGGGCGGGCAGCGTGATCATCGGGCTACACCACAAGCAGAACATCTGGGAGATGGGCGGGCTGTACAAGAAGATGCCCATCACCACGGTCACCTTCCTGGTGGGGTCCCTGGCCCTGGCCGGACTGTTCCCCTTCGCCGGGTTCTGGAGCAAGGACTCCATCTTCGCCGTGGCCCTGGAACACGGGCAGGTGGCCCTGTACTGGCTGGCCGTGGCCGCGGCCTTCCTGACGGCCTTCTACACCTTCCGGCTCTTCTTCGTGGCCTTCATGGGCCGGCCGCGGAGCGACCACCACGCTGTCGAGTCGCCCCCGTCCATGACCGGGGTGCTGGTGATACTGGCCCTCTTCGCCATCGGCGTGGGGTTCATAGGCTCTCCCTTCATCAAGGAGGGCTTCGGGCACTTCATCTACTTCGGCAAACCGCACGTCGAGCACCTGCACATGAACATAGCCCTGACCTCGACGGCGGTGACGCTCGCGGGCATAACCCTGGCCTGGTTGGTCTACAGCGTCAGGGTCACCAGCTTCGAGACCCTGTCGGTGGCCCTCAAGCCCGCCTACCTGCTGCTCAAGAACAAGTACTACATCGACGAGATCTACCGCTGGGTGGGCGAGAGGGTAGTCGAGGGCTTCGGCTTCGTCCTGCAGTGGTTTGACCGTACCATCATCGACGGCGTGGTCAACGGGACCGGTACCTTGACGGAGGCCATCGGCCGGAGGCTCCGGGTCGTCCATACCGGCGACCTGCAGACCTACGCCCTGGTGATCCTCTCGGGCGTGGCCCTGCTCTTCGCCATCCTGGCCCTAGTGGACCCGGTCAAGGTGCTTAAGCTAGGAGGTATACTATGAACGGGATTCCGCTACTCTCCATAATCCTGCTGGCGCCGCTGGTGGGGGCGCTGGTCATAATGGCGCTGCGGCAGGACCGGCACATCCGGGTCGTCGCCGCAGTGGCCAGCGCCGTCTCCCTGGTCGCGTCCCTGTACGTCTACGCCAACTACGACAGCGCCCGGGGCGGCATGCAGTTCACGGAGACCGTGCCGTGGATCGATCAGCTGGGGGTCGCCTACTCCCTCGGCGTCGACGGCATAAGCCTGCCGCTGGTGCTGCTCACGGCCATCGTCATCTTCGCCGGCGTGTTCGCCTCCTGGACGGGCATCAGGGAACGGGTCAAGGAGTTCCACGTGGCGCTCCTGGTCCTGGTCACCGGCGTCTTCGGGGTGTTCATGGCCCGCGACCTGTTCTTCTTCCTCGTCTTCTACGAGATCGCGGTCATCCCCATGTACATCCTCATCGCCGTGTGGGGGAGCACCCGGAAGCTCTACGGCGCCATGAAGCTCACCATCTACCTGCTGGTCGGCAGCGCCTTCCTGATCGTCGGCGTGATCGCGGTGTTCCTGGCCTCTGGTACCGGCAGCTTCGACATCGCCACGCTGGCCAGCGTGCAGTACGACGAGGGCTTCCAGAAGTTCGCCTACCTCCTGTTCCTGTTCGGGTTCGGCGTGCTCGCCGCCCTCTGGCCCTTCCACACGTGGTCGCCTGACGGCCACGTGGCGGCGCCCACCGCGGTGAGCATGCTGCACGCGGGCGTGCTGATGAAGCTGGGCGCCTACGGCCTCCTCCGCGTGGGGCTCTGGGTCACCCCCGAGGGCGCTCAGGCCTGGGCCCCGCTGGTGGCCACCCTCGCGGTCATCGGGTCCGTCTACGGGGCGATGGTGGCCATGGCCCAGCGCGACATGAAGTTCGTGATCGGTTACTCCAGCGTGAGCCACATGGGCTTCGTCCTCTTCGGCCTGGCGGGCATCAACGCCCTCAGCCTCAACGGGGCGGTCACCCAGATGTTCGCCCACGGCGTCATGACGGCCCTCTTCTTCGCCCTGGTGGGGTTGATCTACGACAAGGCTCACACCAGGCATATGCCGGACCTCGGCGGGTTGGCCAGGCAGATGCCCAAGGTCGCGGCGGCCTTCGTGATCGCGGGCCTCGCCTCCCTCGGCCTGCCCGGGCTCATCAACTTCGTGGCCGAGTTCCTGATCTTCGTGGGCTCCTACCAGGTCTACCCGGTGAGGGCTGTGCTGGCCGTCTCCTCCATCGTCGTGACCGCCGCCTACGTCCTGCGGGTGGCCAAGTGGGTGTTCTTCGGTCCCCCGGTAGAGAAGTGGGCCGGCCTGACCGACGCCAGGGGCGTAGAGATGGTTCCCATAGTCCTCCTGGTCGGCACCCTGGTATTCTTCGGGTTCTTCCCGTCCCTGATGACCGGGCTCATCGATACCGGAATCGTCTCGCTCCTGGAGCACATCGGTCCCATCCAGTTGGGGGGTAGTTTCTGATGGTTATCGATCTGAATCTGCTGCTACCTGAGATCTTCACCGGGCTGCTGGGGGTAGGGCTGCTGGTGCTGTTCTTCCTCTGGCGGGGCGAGGGCGTCGTGAGGGCCATCGGGTACCTGGCGGCCGTCGGCCTCGCCGTGGCCGCGGTGCTGGCCTACGGGACTGTGGCCCTGGACACCAGCACCCTGCAGGGCACCTGGCTGGCCGACCCCTTGGCCGGCTACTTCAAGGTGGTCTTCCTGCTCTCGGGCGTGATGGTCGCCCTGCTCTCCCTCTCCTACCTGGAGAGGCTCGGGGAGAGCCTGGCGGAGTTCTTCATCTTGCTGGTCTTCCTGACCCTGAGCATGATGGTGGTCATCTCCGCCGGCGACCTGATAACCCTGTACCTGGCCCTGGAGTTCCAGGTGATAACCTTCGCCATAATGATCGGCTACCGCCGGAGGGAGGGGGCCGCCACTGAGGCCGCGCTCAAGTACATCCTCCTCAACGCCTTCTCCTCGGCGATCCTGCTCTTCGGCCTCTCCCTGCTCTTCGGCTTGAGTGGGACCGTCGACATCAGCGGTATCGCCGCGGCGGTCTCAGCCGGGTCCCCGCAGCCGGCCCTGTACCTGGCGGTGATCTTCGTCCTGGCCGGCCTGGCCTTTAAGGTGTCGCTGGTGCCCTTCCACATGTGGACGCCGGACGTCTACCAGGGGGCGCCGACGCCCATCACCGGCTTCCTGGCGGCGGGCTCCAAGGCGGCCGGGTTCGCGCTGCTGATCAGGCTGTTCCTGACCATCTTCGCGCCGGTGTCCACGGTGTGGACCACCGTCTTCGTGGTGCTGTCGGTGCTGACCATAATCCTCGGTAACTTCGTCGCCGTGCCTCAGACCAACATGAAGCGGCTGCTGGCCTACGCCAGCGTCGGCAGCGCCGGGTACATGATCATGGGGCTCATCGCCGCCGACGTCACCGGCGTGGAGGGCGTGCTCTTCTACGCCTTCATGAACGTGCTCGCCATCCTGGGCGCCTTCGGCGTGGCCGTCGTCTTCGCTAACGCCACCGGGAGGGACGACATCGAGGCCTACGCGGGCCTCAGCAAGCGGTCGCCGCTGCTGGCGCTGGTGATGCTGCTGTCGACCCTGTCCATCGCCGGCATCCCCGGCCTGGCCGGGTTCGTGGCCAAGTTCGTCATCTTCTGGGCCATCATCGATAAGGGCCTGGTGGCCCTGGCCCTGCTGGGCGTGGTCATGAGCATCGTGGCCGTCTTCTACTTCCTCCGAATCGCCAAGGTGATGTACGTCTTCGAGCCGAAGGAGGAGACCCCGATCCGCGTCGCGCCCGCGGCCAGGATCGTCCTGGTGGCCTCCATGGTCCTCACCCTCGTCCTGGGCATCTACCCCGCGCCGCTCTTGGACCTCGCGCGGGAGGTGGCCCTGGCGGTCCTGCGGTAAGAAGAGAGCGAGGGCCGGTCGGAGCGGGCTCCGGCCGGCCTTTTTGCATCCCCGCCGAGAGGAGTTATATGTCCCCCTGGCGAACATGATGTAGGTGTAACCAAGCTCAAGGGGGTATACCGCAATGAAGGAAGCCCATACCCTGGAACTGTTGCTGTTACTGGCCGTGATCATAGTGGCGTCCAAGACGGCCGGGGCGCTGAGCAATAGGATCGGGCAGCCCGCGGTCTTCGGTGAGCTCCTCATCGGACTCATCCTGGGGCCCACGGTCCTGAACGTCCTGGGCTGGCCGGTCTTCCACGGGGCTGAGCTCGGCGTCTTCGTCAAGGCCCTCGGCGAGATCGGGGTCATCTTCCTGATGTTCCTGGCCGGGATGGAGACCGAGCTCGATCAGATGCGGCGCGTGGGCCGGGCCGCTACCTCGGCGGCCCTGGGGGGCGTCGTGCTCCCCTTCGGCGCCGGCGCCGCCCTCGGGATGCTCTTCGGCTTCGGCCTTTACGAGAGCCTGTTCATCGGCACCATCCTGACGGCGACCAGCGTGAGCATCTCCGCCCAGACGCTGCTGGAGCTCGGGCAGCTTCGGAGCAAAGAGGGGACGGCCATACTGGGGGCGGCGGTCATCGACGACGTGGTCGGCATCATCATCCTCTCCTTCGTAGTCGCCTTCGGCGGCGCCAACGCCACGGGCGACCTCGGCTCCGTCGCCTTCCTGGTGGTGCGGATCATCGCCTACTTCATCATCGCCATCCTGGCCGGCCGCTTCCTGTTCGAGAGGATCCTCGGCTGGGTGGACCGGCGGCTCCGGGCCAGCGAGGTGCTCCTGGCCTTCAGCGTCGTGCTCATCCTCCTCTACTCCTGGTCGGCCGAGGCGCTCGGCCACGTGGCGGCCATCACCGGCGCTTACATCGCCGGGATCCTCTTCGCCCAGACCAGGTTCAAGCATCAGCTGGAGGACAAGATCAAGGTCATCTCCTACGGCTTCTTCGTCCCCATATTCTTCGTCAGCATCGGGCTCCAGGCCAACGCCCGGGAGCTCGGCGGCACCGTGCTCTTCACCACCCTCATAATCCTCGCCGCCATCCTGACCAAGATCGGCGGCGCCATGTTCGGCGGCATCTTGGGTCACCTCACCCTGAAGGAGTCCATTAGGGTCGGGACCGGGATGGTCTCGCGCGGCGAGGTCGCCTTGATCGTGGCCAACATCGGCCTCGGCGCGGGGGTTATCGGCCGCGACATCTTCACGGTGATGGTGTTGATGACCCTGGTGACGACCCTGGTGACGCCCATCATGCTCCGGGCGCTCTTCGAGCGGGCGCCGGAGCCCGAGGGGGAGAGGGGCCAAGCGTAGACCAGAGCAGCGGGAGGGGCCGGGCGCGAGGGGGTCACCTGAGCGTTACGGCCCCCTTTTATGTGGGCGCGGCCCCCTCTCGCTGACGGAGCGCCGAATGGAAGCTTGCGCTAGGAGGAGGCGAGGCTCGAGGTGAGGGGGGAGCTCCACCGCCCGGGGCGCTGGATGTGATCGAGCAATAACCTGTCGCTGGCCCTGCTGGTGGGCATAGGCGCCGGCCTCCTCGCCGTCATCCAGCTGGTCCACCAGTTCTTCTTCAACGAGCTCGGCGCGCAGTTGTTGGCCCTGGGCGGCTACCAGATCGCCCTCCTGCCGGCTCTGGGCGCGCTTGTCTGGGGCCCCCCATCACTTCCCGGCCCCGGAGGCCAGGGGGCACGGCGTGCCGGAGGTCATGGTCATCCGTCCCCGGGTGGCCCTGGTGAAGCCGCCCCGGCGGCGCTGAGCATCGGCTCAGGGTCCTCGCGCCGTCGCTCTTCACCGGCGGCATGCTGGGCTCGATCTTCGGATAAGCGGTGAACGCCCTCTACTCCGGGCTCACCGTTCGCCGGGGGCCTACGCCCTGGTGGGCATGGGCGCGGTCTTCGCCGGCGCCTCGCAGGCCCCGCTCACCGTCATCGTCCTCCCGCTGGAGCTCACGCGGGACTAGCGCGTCATGCTGGCCACGGTGGTGGTCAGCCTCGCCGTCGGGGCCCTGTCCCGCGACACCATCTACACCCTCAAGCTCTCGCGCCGGGGCGTAGCCCTGAGGTCCGGCCGGGACCTAAACGTCATGCGGGCGCTGAAGGTGGCCGACGCCATGAGGACCGAGGTTGAGGCCGTGCGGGAGGATATGACGGTGGGGGACGCGGTCGAGCTCATGCAACGCACCCGCCACACGGGCTACCCGATCCTCGACCGGGAAGGGAGGCTGTGTGGGATAATAACGCTGGGGGATATAAGGGACGTAAGGGTGGGGGACCGGCTGTCCGTGCCGTTGTCCGAGGTCTCTACGCGCGACCTCATCACCGTGACGCCCGAGGAGGACCTGGAGCCGGCGATGCACAAGCTGAGCTACGGCGATGTGGGCAGGCTGCCGGTGGTCGACGCCGCCGACCCCAGGAGGCTCGTGGGGCTCATCACCAGGTCCGACATCATCCGGGCCTACGATCGGGCCTTGCTGCACGAGGACGAGCCCCCGGCGCGCGAGGAGTAAGCCCCTTGAGCGTCGAAGATGTGGGGCACAAGGGAGGGATCGCATGTCCGGTTTTGAAGGCAGGATTCTACACGTCAACTTAAGCAACGGGGAGATCCGCGTCGAGGAGCGGGACGAGCTCTTCTACCGCCGCTATTTCGGCGGCCGCGCCCTCATCGCCAGGTACCTTCTGGACCTGGTGCCCGTCGGGGCCGACCCCCTGGGGGAGGACAACGTCCTGGTCTTCTCCGCCGGCGTCCTCACCGGGGCGCCGGTGGCGGGGAGCGGCAG
>DFND01000083.1 GCA_002375895.1 Firmicutes bacterium UBA3576 | reverse complement strand
CGCTCTTCCGATCTAGCTGGTGAGGGACTTCGAGGACGTGGAGTACATCCTGGCAGCCCTTCCCCCGAGCGCCACTGGGCAGATCATAACCAGCTACGTGAGCGTCATAACGGGCCCCACCCCACGGGCCGGGGGACCGGGGGAGCTGCACATAGTGCTGCTGGATAACGGCAGGCAGGACCTGGCCTCCTCGGACCAGGCTGAGGCCATGCAGTGCATCAGGTGTGCGGCGTGCCTCAACGTCTGCCCCGTCTACCGCCGGGTCGGTGGACACGTCTTCGGCCACGTTTACAGCGGCGGGATCGGAGCCATCCTCACGGCCTTCTTCTGGCCCGAGGAGAGGGCCAAGGAGTTGCAGGAGCTCTGCTCGGGCTGCGGCAGGTGCACGGAAGTCTGCCCCGCCGGAATTGATATCCCGGGACTTATCCTGGATCTCAGGGCCCGCATCGGGCGCAAACCTCCGCTCTGGCGCCTGGCTGCCCGGGCCCTGCGGAACCCCCGGCCGTACGTGAGCCTAGTTCGCCTCCTGCAGGCCCCCTGGGCCCGGGACGGCTTCTTGGACGGGGGTCCGGGCCCCGTGGCCCAGTGGACGCGCTCACGGAGCCTCCCCACCGTCGTGAGAAAGGGCCTCGACCGGAGGGCAGGGGGGTTCTCGGTCTCGGGCCGGCCCAGGGTCGCCTTCTACGGGGGGTGCCTCGTAGAGCACGTCTACCCGGAGGTCGGGGAGGCGGCGATGAAGTACCTGGCTAGGCGAGGCCACGGCGTCTTCTACGTGGCGGGCCAGGGCTGTTGTGGTGCCCCCGCGCGTCACCTTGGGGTGCCGCATGACGCCGAGGCCATGCTTCGCCAGCAGGTCGACCTCCTGGCCAGGGAGGAGCCCGACTTCGTGGTGACCGTCTGTCCCACCTGTGCGAAGTACCTGCGGGAGGGCCTGAGGGGCTCGACGGTCTCGGTCATGGACCTGTCCTCCTTCCTCGTCCAGAGGGGAGAGTTCCCCGACGGAGGCCGGGGAAGGGTGACCTACCACGAGTCCTGCCACTCCTCCGACGGTGAGGCGACTCGAGAGCTGCTGGAGAGGGCCGGTTTCACCCTCCTAGAGATGCGGGAGCCGGGCGCCTGCTGCGGTTTCGCCGGCGCCTACTCCTTTCAGTTTCCCGAGATATCGGGCGAGATCCTGGCCGATAAGCTCGCGGACATCGCCTCTACGGGGGCGGAGGCTGTAGTGGTGGACTGTCCGGGCTGCCTCTTGAACCTCAGGGGAGGGTTGAGGAAGAAGGGGTCCTCCGTGCGGGCGGTTCACCTGGCCGAGCTGCTTTTGGAGCTCGACTGAGCACGGCTGGGAACCTTTGTCATGGATCCGGCGTCAAAAAGACAGTAGGGCTTCCAGTCGGGAGGTGAAGGTATGGCCCTGTTGAGCTTGAAGGGGATCTCCAAGGTCTACCGCATGGGCAAGCTGCGGGTTACCGCCCTGGACGGTGTCACCCTCTCCGTAGAGCGGGGCGAGTTCGTCTCCATCATGGGTCCCTCCGGGTCCGGCAAGTCCACCCTGCTCAACATCGTCGGGTGTCTCGACAGGCCCAGCGGGGGCGCCTACCACTTCGAGGGTCAATCCGTGGCAGAGTTGACTGACGAGAGGCTGGCCGAGCTCCGGAACCGCCGAATCGGCTTCGTCTTCCAGACCTTCAACCTCCTGCCCTACCTCACTGCCCTGGGAAACGTGGAGCTGCCCCTGGTCTACCGGGGGATAGCGGGCCGCGTGAGGCGCGAGAGGGCGATGGAGGTGCTGGAGAGGGTCGGCCTGGCCGACAGGGTCTCGCACCGTCCCGCGGAGCTGTCCGGGGGCCAGCAGCAGAAGGTGGCCATCGCCCGGGCTCTCGTGGGAGAGCCGTCGCTCCTACTGGCCGATGAGCCCACGGGGAACCTGGACAGCAGGAGCGGCCGCGAGATCATGGCCATATTCCGCCGGCTCAACGAAGAAGACGGCGTGACCATCGTGCAGGTAACTCACAACGAGGATGTGGCTCGCTACGGATCTCGGATTATACATCTTCGTGACGGGAGAGTGGTGGACGATAGCGCCGCCGGGGAAAGGGAGGAGATCGTCGGATGACGAGAAGTGTTCTGGGCGTCGTGCTGGTGTTGATCGTGCTGGCCGTGGGGGCACGGGTCGCCTTTCTGCAGCTCATGCCGGCTGAGGAGGGGGATGCCGAGCCCGTCTACGCCACGGCGGAGGTCGTACGCGGGGACATACGGGTCGTCGTCGAAGGGGTGGGCAACCTAAACCCCATACACCTGAGTGACCTGCGGGCGGCGGCGTCGGGTTACGTCGAGTCGGTGGAGATAGAACGGGGCGGCCGGGTGGAGGCCGGCCAGCTGGTGGCCACCTTGGTCAACGAGGAGATAGGCTACGAGGTGCGCCAGCTGGAGTTCGACCTCAAGAGGGCGCGGCTGGAGTTGGCCGAGCTCCTGGACGTCCCGCCCGAGGAGGTCACCCGGGTGGACCCCAACCGGGGCATAGAGATCAGGGCCCCCATAGGCGGAAGGGTCACCGAGCTCAGGGTCCAGCGGGGTGACCGGCTGACCGAGGGTCAGTTGGTGGCGAGGATAGTGGATGATTCGCGGGTGATCATGATAGCCGAGCTGTACCCGGGGGAGATCGTCGCCCTCAAGGTGGGCGATATCGTCTGGCTGCGGAACCCCGAGTACATCTACGAGGGATACGTGGAGGGGCTCGTCACCGATATCGATCCCACCCCCGTGCCCAAGGAGGACCATTTCATCCACCGGGTGACCATTGAGGCCGAGAACCCCGGCCTGATGCGGCCGGGCAAGGAATACCTCCTCACCCTCAAGACCGAGAGGGGCGACGTCCACATTCCCCGGCCGCAGCGGATAGACCGGTTCTGGCAGGAGACGGTGGTGCGCAGCCCGGCCGACGGCACCGTCACCGACGTGCACGTGAAGGACATGGCGCCGGTCGGGGCGGGCGATACCCTGCTGGTTCTCGGGGGCGCGGACACCCGCCGGTACATAGAGCAGAGGCAGCTCGACATCGAGGAGATGGAGCTCGAGCTGGCCCGGAAGCAGGAGATCAGGGAGAACCTCGTGGTTCGCTCTCCCATCAGCGGCACGGTGGCCTGGGTGCACGTCCAGCCGGGCATGAGGGTAGAGGAGGGCCAGTCCATCGCCAGCGTCTTCGACAACAGCCGGATGAACCTATATATCCGCGTCGATGAGCTGGACGTCGTCTACGTGGAGGAGGGCCAGGAGGCCGAGGTGCTGGTCGACGCCCTCCCGGGCAGGTCCTGGCAGGCCAAGGTCCTGAGGGTCGACATGATGGGCCGGGCCGAGGACGGTATCGCCCAGTACGGCGTGTTCCTCGAGGTTGAGGACACTAGGGAGCTCAAGCCCGGGATGACCGCGGTGGTCAGGATCCACATCGACGAGAAGGAGGACGTACTCCTGGTGCCGGTGGAGGCCGTCTTCGACCACGACGGCAAGGCCGCCGTGGAGGTCCTGACGGAAGAGGGGCCCGAGGTCGTGGAGGTGGAGCTCGGCCTCATCAACGACCGGGTGGCCGAGGTCCTGTCCGGGCTTGAGGAGGGCCAGGTGGTGATCACCGGAAAGCCCATAGACCGCTTGGAGAGCGAGGAGGCAGACCTCGACAACGTACCCTTCGCGCCCGGCCTCGAGGCGCCGGCCAGGCAGGAGTCCGTTGAGACCATCCGGAAACAGATTCGCTAGGTGGGGGCTTTAGAGCGATGACCAGAATCCTCGTGAGGTTGGCCCTGGGGTTCGAGGCGGCCCTGTGGGGCCTGGTGGGGAACCGCCTGCGGTCCCTGATAACCATCCTGGGAGTGGCCATAGGCGTAGCCTCCATAGTCAGCCTGGTATCCATAGGCGAGGGGGCACGGCTGGCCGTGGTGAGGCAGTTCGAGAGCCTCGGCACCAACGTCATCCAGGTGGAGAGCCACCACTGGCTGGCGCGGCTCAGCGTGGAGGACGCCGTGGACCTGGAGCAGCGGGTGCCGACCATAAGCGCGGCCACGCCGGTGGTCAAGGCCACCGCCCGCATCAAGTGGCGCCGCGAGGTGCTGAACGGGGTGCCCCTGTTGGGCGTGGACGAGGAGTTCCCCTATATAAGGGACCACGATGTGGTCGCGGGCAGGTTCTTCTCCCATCTCCACGTGAAGGAACGCCTGCGGGTATGCGTGCTGGGCTACAGCCTCGCGAGCTCGCTCTTCGGCGGGCGGAACCCCGTGGGCCAGTACCTATACATCGGCGAACAGAGGTTTAAGGTCATAGGGGTCCTCGAGCGGCGTGGAAGGGGGATGGCGGAGGGCATAGACGACACCGTGGTCGTGCCGGTTACCGCCGCGCAGCGGTTGACAGGCAGCTACGTGGTCAACGCCATCTGGGTGAAGGCGAAGAGCCGGGAGGCCGTAGACCCGGCCCTGGTTCAAATCGGCAGGATTTTCCGCAAGAAGTTCCGCATCGGCGAGGGGTTGGAGCCAGAGGGCCAGGCCCCCTACAAGGGCTACTACAGGCCTGGGCCGTGGTACGCGCAGGGAGTGCAGATGGAGCTCCCCGGCGGGACGGGCCCGGTCCTCACGGTGACCAGCCTGAACGACCTGGTCCGGCAGGCCGATGAGGCCAATAGAGTGATGATACTGATGCTCGGGGCCATCGCCGGCGTCTCCCTCCTGGTGGGGGGCCTCGGGATCATGAACATCATGCTCGTGTCGGTGAGCGAGCGCACGCGGGAGATCGGCCTCCGTAAGGCCCTGGGGGCCACCCGGCTCGACCTGCTCTATCAGTTCCTGGTCGAGGCGATGGTGCTGAGCATCATCGGAACGGCTATCGGGCTCTTTCTGGGATACGCCAGCGCGGAGGCGGTGGCCCGCTACGGGCTGGAGACGGTAGTCACCGCCAGGGCCTCCTACGCCGCGGTGTTGGCGGCCTTGGGCGTGGGCGTCCTCTTCGGGGTCTACCCCGCCTATGTGGCGTCCGGGCTCTCGCCGGTAGAGGCCCTGCGGAGGGCCTAATTCAGCGGGACCTCACGCGCGCCCTCGTCCGTCGCTTGACGGCGGGGGCGCTCTTTTTGTATAAATTTTCCCAGATAGAAGGCTGCTTCTGCCAGTTAAGGGCCCCCTAAAGCGGCTTTTCGTCCCTAATGCAGGTTGACAAATCCACCAGCATTTGCTCATAATATTGCAGCAGCACTCGTGAACTGCGAGTGCTAAATAGATTAAAGGCACGGGCGAGCTTGTTTACTGTCCAGGGTAATACAAGCTTCCTTCATATTTAGGCCCAATGTTGACCCTTGGATACCTGAGAAGGAGGGGAGGGCATTGTCGGCTACGGATCTGTTCCTCTGTGATAGCCACGTACACACTCGGTTTTCGGCGGACGCCGATACCCCGCTGGAGAAGGTCTGCCGCCAGGCCCTCCTGCTCGGCTTGAGGGCCGTCTGCATCACCGATCACGTGAGCTTCTGGGCCGGGGATCGGAACTTCCCGCCCTTCGATTACCGGTCCTTCAAGAGGGCCATCGACCGTTGCCGTGACCGTTTCGGTCACCGGCTGACCATACTCATGGGCGTGGAGGTGGACTACCATTCCGAGCACGAGGCCCAGATCGCCGACTACCTGGCGGACAAGCCCTTTGATTTCGTCCTCGGCTCCTTACATTACCTCAACGGACGCCATCTGCTGACCGAGGAGTGTTTCAGCCAGTTTGCGGATCTCCGGACCCTCATGGCGTCCTACGTCGAGGCCGTCCACGAGATGGTCGCCAGCGAGCTCTTCGACGCGATAGCTCATCTGGACTGGATCAAACGCGGCTGGCACCAGTACGTGGACCCCGCTACCGCCGACGGCTGCCTGTTGACCTACGCCGCGCGCGAGGTGGAGGACCTGCTGGAGGCGGTGAGGGAGAGCAATATAGCGCTCGAGCTCAACGCCTCCGGGTACCGGCGGAACGTCGGTCAGCCCTTCCCCAACAGGGAGATCCTGGTGAGGTACCGGGAGGCGGGAGGCAGGCTGATCACCGTCGGCTCTGACGCGCACCGTCTTCCCGAACTGGCCTACGCGGTAGCGGAGGCCCTCGAGCTGGCCCTGTCCGTGGGCTTCGAGGAAGTCACCGTGTACCGAGAACGCCAGCCCATCTCTATCCCCATAAGGGCCTATGAAGGCGATCCCCTGCGGGACTGGGCCCCGGCGGGGCGCCCGCAGTTGGAGCCCTTGTAGAGGCCGAGCCCCCTTTGCGGCGGGCGAAGCTTGAGCGAGGTATAATTGCCACCACCCTATCCCTACCCGTCTAGAGTTGCACTTTACTAAGAGGCAATTAGACGAAGGGAGGAAGAGGCTATGGGCGATATCAAGATCGCAATAGCAGGTGTCGGTAATTGTGCCAGTGCTTTGCTGCAAGGGATCGAGTACTACAGGAATAGAGGCCCCGAGGATAGTGTAGGGTTAATGCACTACGATCTCGGCGGCTACAAACCAGGAGATATCAAGGTAGTGGCCGCCTTCGACGTTGACCGGAGGAAGGTCGGTAAGGGCCTCCGGGAGGCGGCCTTCGCCAAGCCGAACTGCACCACCATCTTCTACGAGAATCTGCCGGATTATCCGGTTCGGGTCCCCATGGGATACCTGTCGGACGGGGTATCCGACCACATGAGCGACTATCCGGACGACGTGACCTTCCTGCCGAGCGATGAGCCTGAGGCCGACGTAGCTAGGATACTCCGGGAATCGGGAGCCGAGATACTGATCAACTACGTCCCGGTGGGCTCTGAGCAAGCGGCTAGGAAGTACGCGGAGGCCTGTCTTGAGGCCGGCGTGGGGTTCATCAACGCCATCCCCGTGTTCATCGCCTCCGACCCTGACTGGGCCGGCAGGTTCAGGGAGAGGGGCATCCCGATCATCGGGGACGACATCAAGAGCCAGGTGGGGGCCACCATCGTCCATCGGGTCCTGACCAGGCTCTTCGAGAACAGGGGGGTCAGGATCAACAGGACCTATCAGCTCAACTTCGGGGGTAACACCGACTTCTTGAACATGCTCAACCACGGCCGGCTGTCCTCGAAGAAGAAATCCAAGACGCAGTCGGTGCAGTCCCAGCTGGCCACACCTCTGGCCTCGCCCGACATCCATATCGGGCCCAGTGACTACGTCCCGTGGCTCAAGGACAACAAGGTATGCTACATCAGGATCGAGGGCAGCGGCTTCGGGGAGGTGCCCCTGGAGCTCGAGCTGAGGCTTTCGGTGGAGGACTCGCCCAACAGCGCGGGCGTCATCATCGACGCCATCCGGGGCATGAAGCTCGCCCTGGACCGTGGCGTGGGCGGGACCCTGGATTCCTTCTCAGCCTATACCATGAAGTCACCGCCGGTCCAGAGGACCGACGATGAGGCCCGTCAGATGGTCGAGGAGTTCATCGCCGGGAAGCGAGAGCGGTAGGTCGGAGACGAGGGACGGGAGGAATAGCGGTGGAGGCGATAATCATAGCGGCCGGGGAAGGGAGCCGGCTACGGCCCGAGGGGGCCCGGAGGGCCTATCACCCTCCCAAGCCCCTGACTCCCCTTCTCGGCCTTGCTCTTATCGAGCGGGCCCTTCTCAGCCTGCGCGACAACGGCATAAGGGACATCATCATCGTCATAGGTCACCGCGGTGAGGAGATTCGCGAGCGCCTCGGGGATGGCAGACGGTACGGGGTGCGCCTCCGGTTCGTGGAGAACCGGCGGTGGCGTCAGGGTAACGGCGGCTCCGTGCTGGCGGCGAGGAAGGCCCTGGCCGGGGATTCGCCCTTCCTGTTGGCCATGTCCGACCACGTGGCCGAGCCCGGGCTCCTCGGCCGGTTGCTGGCGGCGGGCCAGCCCCGGCCGGGCGAGGTGTATCTAGCCGTCGACTTCGACCGGCAGAAGGTCTACCAGCCGGAGGAGGCGACCCGGGTGGTGGTCGAAGCGGGTGAGGTCCGGGAGATCGGGAAGGGCCTCGCCCCCTACCACGGCGTAGACTGCGGGTTCTTCCTCTGCACGGACGCCATCTTCGACGCCCTGGCCGAGGAGGCGGCCGCGGGCAGGCACGCCCTCACCGACGGGATCCGCGCCCTGGCCCGCCTGGGCCGGGTCAAGGCCATCGACATCGGGGATGCCCAATGGGTGGACGTCGACGACGCCCCGGCCCTCAGGGAGGCGCGGCGGCGGCTGCTCAGGGGGCTCCCCTCCGCCCGCGATGGGCTGATATCAAGGCTTGTCAACAGGCGGGTCTCGGTCCCCCTATCGGGGGCCTTGGCCGCCCTGCCGATTTCGCCCAACGCGGTCAGCGTGACGAGCTTTCTCGTCGCCGTCGCCGCGGCGCTGGGCTTCGCCCAAGGCTCCTGGCTCGCAGCGGGGCTGCTGGCTCAGGCGGCCTCCATCCTGGACGGCGTAGACGGCGAGATCGCCCGGCTGAAATTCCAGGCCAGCCGCTACGGCGCCTATTTCGACGCCATCCTCGACAGGTACGCCGATGGGCTCATCATCCTGGGCATGACCTACGGGTGGTACGCGACGAGCCCCGAGCCGTGGGTCTGGCTGCTCGGGGCCCTCGCCCTCATCGGGTCGCCTATGTCCATGCTCGCCAAGGAGAAGTTTCAGGCCCTGACCGGCTCACCCTACCTGCCGGAGAGGTTCGACGGCCATCTTAGGTACCTGCCCGCCAACCGCGATGGGCGCCTCTTCCTGGTCATGCTGGCCGGGCTTACCGGGCAGATCCCCGCCGTGTTGGGGCTCTTGGCCTTGATGAGCAACGTCCTCGCCCTGGGCAGGTTGTGGCTCGTGCGACGGCATCTCGAGGGTTAGGCCGGCGTCAACTGCAGGTCCTCAGGCCCGGCCCATGATCAGGGCCAGCAGGGCCATCCGGACGTAGAGCCCGTTGTGCGCCTGCCGGAAGTAGGCGGCGCCTGCGTAATCATCGACGTCGGAGGCGATCTCGTCCACCCGCGGCAGGGGATGCATGACGGTGATCCCAGGCTTGGCCCTCTCCACAGCTGCCCGGTCGATGACGTAGGACCCCCTGACCTTCTCGTACTCGGAGAGGTCGTCGAAGCGCTCCTTCTGTATCCTGGTGACGTAGACGATATCGCTGGCGGCGAGGGCCTCCTCCATATCCTCGGTCTCCTCGATGGTCGCCCCCCTCGCCCTGAGGTCGGCGGTGATGTCGGCCGGCATCTGCAGGGACGGCGGTGATACGAAGACCATTTTGTTCCGGTACAGGGCCATGAGGTAGGCCAGGGAGTGGACGGTCCGCCCGAACTTCAGGTCGCCGACGAAGGCGACCGTCTGCTCGCCGAGCGTCCCCTTCTCCTTGCGGATGGTGTATACGTCGAGGAGCGCCTGGGTGGGGTGCTGGCCGGCGCCGTCGCCGGCGTTGATGACCGGGTTGCGGGCGTAGTCGGCCGCTACCTGCGCCGACCCCTCGGCAGGGTGGCGGATTACTATCACGTCCACGTAGCCGTCCACCGTTCTGACGGTGTCGGGCAGGGATTCCCCCTTGGCCGCCGCGGAGCTGGCCGCTTCGGCCACGGAGATCACCCCCGCGCCGAGCCTCCCCGCCGCCGCCTCGAAGGAGAGACGGGTGCGGGTGCTGGGCTCGAAGAAGAGGGTGGCCACCAGCAGGCCCTCGAGGTCCCGGATGACATCTCCATCCTTCACCCGCTTCTCGTAGCGGTCCGCCGTGTCCATGATGGTGTTGAGCTCGTCCAGGGAGAACTGGGCTGCGCTGAGGATGTCCTTGCCCTTTAACATGAGGTCGGCCTCCTTTTTACTTAAAATTACCAGCCCTCCCCAGCGGTCCGCGTGACCGTCGAGAGGGCCTCCGGCCAGTAATTCGGCTCGTGATACACGATCCTGCCGCCCACCATGGTCAGCACCGGCTTGCCTCTGAGCTCCCACCCGTGGAAGGGGGAGTTCCGACCCTTGGAGGCGAACCGGCTCGCATCCACTCGCCACCGGTGATTGAGGTCGATGACCGTGAAGTCGGCCGGCGCTCCCGGGACGATCCCGGGGCAGGGCAGGCCGATGATCCGCGCCGGGTTTACGCTCATCTTTCGCACGAGCTCCGCCAGGGAGAGGACGCCGGCATGAACGAGCCTGTCCAGGCAGAGGGCCAGGGCCGTCTCCAGGCCCACTATCCCCTTGGGGGCCTCGAGGCAGCCGCGGGCCTTTTCGGCCGGCGTATGGGGGGCGTGGTCGGTGGCGATGGCGTCTATGGACCCGTCACGCAAGCCCGCTCGCAGGGCCGCGACGTCGGCCTCGGTCCGAAGCGGCGGGTACATCTTGGCGTTGGCCGCGAGCTCCGCCACGGCCTCCTCGGTGAGCACCAGGTGATGCGGGGTGACGTCGCAGGTGACCCTGACGCCCTGACTGCGCGCGGCTCGGACCAGCTCCAGGCTGCCGGCGGTGCTGAGGTGGGTGATGTGGACGCGAGCACCGGTGGCCTTCGCCAGCACCAGGTCCCTGGCCACCATCACCTCCTCGGCCACGGCCGGTATGCCCGGCAGACCGAGCCGCCTGGCGAGGGGGCCGTCGTTCATGACCCCGTCGCCGGCGAGGTCCGCGTCCTCGCAGTGGGGGGCTACGGGGACGTCGAGCTCCTTGGCCCTGTACATGGCCTTGAGCATGAGATCGGCCTTCATCACCGCCTCGCCGTCGTCTGTGAACAGGACCACGCCGGCGGCGGCGAGGGACTCTAGGTCGGAGAGCTCACGGCCCTTGAGCCCCCTGGTGATGGCGCCGGCGACGTAGACGTTAACCGGCGCCTCCTCGGCCGCTCTCTCGCGGACGTATTGGACTACCTCGGCGCTGTCGATGGGCGGGTCGGTATTGGGCATGCAGACTATGCTGGTGAACCCGCCGGCGGCGGCGCTTCTTCCCCCGGAGGCGATGTCCTCCTTCTCGGTGAGGCCCGGGTCTCGCAGGTGGACGTGCAGGTCAATCAGGCCGGGCACGACCACTCTGCCGGCGAGGTCAAGGGCCGGGGCGTGGACGTACCCCAGGTCCCTCTCCACCGCCGCAATGCGGTCGCCCTCCACCAGAAGGTCCCTCTCGCCTGTGAGCCCGCCGGCCGGATCGACCACTCTGGCCCCGCGTAACAGTATCTTCATCGCCGCTCGCCTCACGTCCGGTGGGCCGCGCCCACCAGGTCGTTGATATCATCGATGCCGTTCTCCTCCAGGTAGCGGCCGAGATCCCGCAATATCCGCGGGGCCGCCGAGGGATCGACGAAGTTCACCGTCCCGAGGGCTACGGCCCTGGCCCCGGCGAGGATAAACTCCAACACGTCGCGGTAATCGGTCGCTCCGCCCATGCCGATTATGGGGATGTCGACGGCCTCGTAGACCTCCCAGATCTGGTAGAGGGCGATGGGCTTTATGGCCGGGCCGGAGAGCCCACCGGAGATGTTGCCGAGGACCGGCCTTCTGGTCCGTAGGTCGATGGCCATGGCCCTGACGGTGTTGATCATGGCTATGCCGTCGGCTCCGCCGGCCTGGACGCTGCGGGCAAGGCCGACCACATCTGCGGTGTTGGGCGTGAGCTTGGCTAGGAGCGGCAGGTCCGTCGCCGCCCGGACCCGTCGCACGAGCTCATACACCATATCCGGGTCCAGGCCCAGGCTCAACCCGCCCGCCCTCAGGTTCGGGCAGGAGAGGTTCAGCTCGATCCCGGCCAGGAAGCCCAGCTCGGTGAGCCTCTCCGTCAATTCCACGTATTCGTCCAAGGTCTCCCCGACGATGCTCTGGATGATGGGCACCTCGAGCTGGCGTAGCCTGGGCACCTCTTCCCTCACGTAATGATCCCAGCCCTTGCTGGGGATCCCGATGGCGTTGATCAGGCCGGCCGGCGCCTCGGCGACCCGCGGCGGGGGGTTGCCGGGGTGCGGCCGCAGGCGGATGGTCTTGGTGACGACGGCCCCGAGCACCTCCGGTGGGTAGAGGTCCCTGTACTCCTGGCCGAAACCGTAAGTGCCGGATGCGGTCACAAGGGGGTTCTTCATCTCGATACCCGCTACCTTTACTGTCAGGTTAACGGTCATAGAGCATAGCCACCTCCTCGACCCAGAAGACGGGTCCCTCTTTGCAGACGCGCCGGTATTCCCTGCCGTCCTCCGCTCGGATCTCGGTCACGCAACCGATACAGGCCCCGAGGCCGCAGGCCATGCGTTCCTCCAGGGAGATCTGGGACCTTACCCCTCGCCGTCGAGAGAAGTCCAGGACCGCTTGGCCGAGGCGGCGTGACCCGCAGACGAAGAGCTGGTCGGGCTTTTCCTCCTCGAAGGCCTCCTCGAGGTGCTCGGTCACCTCCCGACACCGGCCGCTGTACTCGCCGCGCTCAGTGTGCAGGTAGAGGCCGCAGCCGAGCTCCCTGAGCAGGTCGAGCCCCAGCAGCGCCTGCGGTTCCCTCGCGCTCAGGAAGGCCTCGACCGCTATTCCCCTCCTCACCGCGGCCTCGGCCAGCCCTATGAGGGGGGCGATGCCGATGCCCCGCCCCACGATGCCGATCCTCCGGGTGCCGGGCAGCAGGTCCCAGCCCCGGCCGAGGGGGCCGAGGAGGTCCAGGCGGTCCCCCGCGGCCCTGGTGGTGAGGATCTGGGTTCCCCTCCCGACCACCTTGTATACGAACTCCAACCAGCCGTAGTGCCGGGCTATCCGGTAGAAGCTCAGCGGGCGTCGCAGCAGCGGCTCGAGGCCAGAGGCGACGCGGAGCATGGCGAACTGCCCGGGCTCGGCTCGAGCGGCGATCTCGGGCGCCTCCACGATGAGGTGCCACAGGCCGGCGGCGAGCTCTCGGTTCCTAACTACTTGACCCATCACCTGATGCATGACGGTACACCTCCAACCTAGGGGCGTCCCTCGGTCATGGGATCTCTTCGCGCGATAACTCGCCCGACCGAGGGGGATTGGGCGGACGAGAGGGAGCGACGGGGCCCCTCCCGGGCCATGTCGTTCCCATGCCTTCGTTATCGTCATTGCCTTTTCCTGCTAAGCTGTTGGTGGCGGGGCAAAGGGGGGCGAGGGCGAGGCGGCGGGACGGATACCAAGAGGGGCCAGCGTCGCTGGCCCCTCTCTGGTCTAATTCCTGTCCAGTTCTTCGTCTCCTGGTTCGTGGTGGTTCTCCCTGTCTTCGAAGGGCGTGGTGATCCGCGAGAATCCCACCTCTCCGACCTTCTCCAGGCGGGCGAACAGCTCCTTCATGGCCTCGGTGAACCAGTCATAGGACTTGCTGTTCCTTTTGCTCACCGCCAACCCTCCTTGCCTCGTGGGCTATACTATCTCTCCCATGACCTCTTCGATGATATCTATGCCCCTGTCGAGGAGGTCTGATGGGATGTTGAGGGGCACCATGAGCCTGAGGCCCTGCTTCCAGTTGCCGCAGGGGTGGACCAACAGCTTCCTCTCGAAGCACCCCTCGATGATCCTGTCTACGACCTCGGGATTGGGCTCCTTGGTCTTCCTGTCCTTGACGAACTCGATGCCGATCATCAGGCCCAGGCCGCGCACGTCGCCGATGAACTCGAACCTCTCCATCATGTCCTGGAACCTGGCCTTCATATGTGCTCCGAGCTCGGCGGCCCGCTCCACGAGCTTCTCCTCCCGGATAACTTCCAGGTTGGCCAGGGCGGCCGCGCAGGACACCGGGTTGCCGCCGTAGGTGCTCCCGTGGGCGCCCGTCTTCCAGGAGCCCATTATCTCATCCTTGGCCACCACAGCGCTCAAGGGGAACCCGGCCGCTATGCCCTTGCCCAGGCTCATGATGTCGGGCACCACGTCGAAGTGCTCGATGGCGAACATCTTGCCCGTCCTGCCGAAGCCGGTCTGGACCTCATCGGCCACGAAGAGGATGCCGTGCCTGTCACAGAGGGTCCTGAGCCTCTTCACGTACTCCGGATGAGGCGGCACGTACCCGCCCTCGCCCATGACGGGCTCCATGACCACCGCGGCCACGTCCTCCGGGTCGACCTCGAAGGCGAGGAGGTTCTCCAGTTCCTCGAAGCAGTCCACGCCGCAGGTATCGGGCTCCAGGCGATAGGGGCAGCGGTAGCAGTAGGGGTAGGGGACGTGGTAGACCGACGGCAGCAGGGGCTCGTAACGCCCGTGATAGGTGGCGCTGGAGGCCGTGAGGGTCAACGCCCCCATGGTCCTGCCGTGGAAGCTGCCGCGGAACCCGATGATGGCCGGCCGGCGGGTGTAGAAGCGGGACAGCTTCAGGGCGCCCTCAACCGCCTCCGCCCCGCTGTTGGCCAGGAAGACCCGACTGAGGTCGCCCGGGGCCACCTCGGCCAGGGCGGTGGTCAGGCGTATGTAGGGCTCATAGAAGGCCGTGCCGTAGGAGAGGTGGATGAGCTTGTCGATCTGGGCCTTGGCGGCCTCCACCACCTTGGGGTGCCTGTGACCCACGTTGTTCACGGCTATGCCCTGCACGAAGTCCAGGTACTCCTCACCGTCCCGGGTGTATACGAAGGGGCCCTCCGCCCGGTCCACTATGAGGTTGCAATCCCGCCCTATTGAGGGACTGGTGTGCTTCTTCTCCAGCTCGAGCAGCTCCAAGCTCACGCTGTCCTTAGGCTGTTTTAGTATGGTAGTCATCCCTTGACCTCCTCTTACACTATCCTTGACAGTGCCCTCGGGATTATATGCCCTCGTTACAATCATAGGCCGGCCGGTAGGACCCGATCTACAGACCCTGGGTCTAGAAGTGGCACCCCGGGATTGTACACGAAGGAGAAAGGTGCGGCCTCTAGGGCCCGTCGAGGCGCCGCGAGAAGGGCCATGATCCCCTTTTCAGCGCCCCAGCATTGGCCCTAGTGGACAAAGGAGGGCCTTCGGGTTACTATGTTCATAGGGGAATTTGCGGCCGGGAGGCTCATGACATGACCAGGATGAGGGAGATCTTAGCCCTCGAGGCCTTTCGAGGTACCAAGCTGGTGGCCGGTGAGAAGGGTCTGGACCGCCAGGTGAAGTGGGTGAGCATTCTGGAGCTCCTGGACGAGCTCAGCGTGCTCCAGGAGGGGGAGCTCCTGATCACCACCGCCTACGGTATCGACTCCGACGAGGAGCTCAGACAGACCCTCATCGACCGGCTGGCCGACGCGAAGCTGGCGGGCCTCGCCATACAGACCGGGTATTACCTCGACGTCATACCCCCGGAGTTCATCGAACGAGCTAACGAGCGAGCCTTTCCGCTGCTCGAGCTCCCGAAGGACATGGTCTTCGCCAACCTGACCCGGGCCGTTCTTAGCAATATAATCAACCATCAGTTCCACAAGCTGGAGCACTCCGCCAGTATCCGCACGCGTCTTACGGAGATCGTCCTCCAGGACAGGTCCATAGAGGATATCGCCAGGGTGCTATCGAGCCTCATCGCCGCCCCCGTGATCATCTTCAGCTCCCGCGGCGAGGCGATCTGTCACGCCGGCGGCGACGTGCCGGCGGACCTCAACTGGAGCTTGGCCGGCGGCGTGGGCCGCAGGCACCTTCGTCCGGAGGGGGGCGACGACCTCTGGCTCGTGCTGCCCGTCATCGCCGGGAACGAGATCCACGGCTACATCGCGGCCCGGAAGGGCCCCGAGGAGCTCACCGAGGAGGACGATGCCGCGCTCACCCACGGGACGACCGTTACCGCCCTCGTCATGCTCAAGGAGCGGGCGGTGGCCGAGGTGGAGCGCAAGCTCAAGGGCGATTTCCTCGACGACCTCCTCACGGGAAACTTCTCCTCGACACAGGCTATAGCCAAGAGGGCCAGCTATCTCGGCTACAACCTCAACGAGTGCGGCGTGGTCATGGCCATCGATTACGACGGCTTTGACGAGTTCGCCATCTCACGGCAGGAGATAGAGGTTCAGAGCGCCAAGATGCGGCTCAACAGCGTGGTGGCCAGGGTGATCAGGAGCATGGATTTTCAGGTGATGCACCGTTACCGCTCCGACAGCGTGGTGCTGGTCGCCTGGGGTGACCGTGAGGGGCTGCCGGCCAGGGTGGAGAGGATCATCGACCGCCTGCGAGAGGAGGAGAAGGAGCTTGGGGGGCTCACCTTCTCCGTGGGGGTGGGCACCGTAGCGTCGGGGCCCGCCGAGGTCAAGCGCAGCTTCGACGAGGCGAGGTACGCCCTCCGGGTCGGCAAGGCCATCTGGCGGAGGCAGGCCGTCGCCTTCTACGACAGGCTGGGAGTGTACCGTCTGCTCTACCACGTGGAGGACCGGGAGGAGCTGCGCCGTTACTTCGCCCGGACCATCGGCCCTCTGTACCGCTATGATAGGGACCACGGCGGAAAGCTCGTGCCTACCCTGAGGACCTTCCTGGAAGTGGGCAGCCTCAAGGAGGCCGCCGACCGCCTGTTCCTGCACCGCCACTCCCTCCGCTACCGGCTGCGCCGTATTGAAGAGATAGGCGGGGTGGACCTCGGCGACCCCGAGGAGCGTTTCGAGCTCAGGCTGGGGCTGGCGATCATGGACGCCCTGGAGCCCCAGGAGCGGGACGCCGCCTGTGGGCTCTGAGGCCTCCACCCAAGCCTCTGTCTCCAGATGGTTTCCCCCTTGGGCCCTTTGGCTCCCTCCAAAGGCTTCTCCCCACATGGACGTCAGGGCGGGGCCCTGCCCTGGGTATTTGTACCACGGGGACGAAGGGGAGGGCCCTCAGCGCGCGGTAAAGAGGCGTCATAGTAGGACATGAGCCGGCTGGGCTCAACAGGATGCGGGGGAGCTGTGGCGAATGCCCTCCTTAATTAACCCCTATTAGCGGCCCCTGCAGAAGGCGCGTGCTTCCCCGGGGGAGTAGGCGTCGATGTGAGCGGCATCAGGTGCGATGGAGAGAGGGAACCCGGGCCGGGCGCTCGCGAGATTGGCCCCGGCCTCAATTCTACCGAATCCAGAGGGGGTATCGAAGTGTCAGGCTCAGCTAGCTACGAGGACCTTGCCGGCAAGAGGGTCGTTATCACGGGAGGGGCGAGCGGAATCGGCCTTGCGACCGCAAGACGTTTCGTGAGCGAGGGCTCGCGGGTCGTAATCGTTGATAAGAATAAAGGCGCGCTGGAGGAGGTCCTGTCCGACAACCCAGGCCTGGTCGGCGGGATCCCGGCCGACGTGAGCCGGCCAGAGGAGGTGCGGGATGCCTTCCGACAGGTGGACGCCCTGCTGGGCGGCGTCGACGTGCTGATCGCCAACGCGGGCATCAGCGTCCGAAAGCCCTTCCTGGAGATCGAATACGAACAGTGGAGGCAGGTCCTGGGCGTGAACCTCGACGGGGTGTTCCTCTGCGCTCAGGAGGCCATCAGGAGGATGCAAGCCCAGAGGTCTGGGGTGGTCCTGTTCACCGCCTCCACGAACGGCATGGTGGGGCATCCCCTGTACGCCGATTACAACGCCTCCAAGGCGGGCGTGATCCTCCTGGCCAAGACCATCGCGCTGGAGTTCGCACCTTGGCTAAGGGTCAACGCCGTATGTCCGGGGTACGTGTTGACGCCGATGCAGAAGGCGGAGTACACGCCGGAGATGCTGGAGGAGGTCAATCAGAAGATCCCCCTCAAACGTCACGCCGACCCGGAGGAGGTGGCGGCGCTGTTCGCCTTCCTGGCGTCGTCCGAGTCCTCCTACATAACCGGGCAGTTTATCGCCATCGACGGGGGAGAGACCGCCTAGTGGGGTGAGGCCGATGACCGATACTTCCAGAGAAACTACAGTGTTGTCGTTGGAGGGTAAGGTGGCGATGGTGACGGGGGCCGCCTCGGGCATCGGGCGGGCCACGGCGGGGCGACTGGCCGAGGCGGGCGCGAAGGTAGCACTGCTGGACATCGACGAGGCCGGGGGCAGGCAGGCGGCGGAGGAGATTCAGGGCCCAGGTGGCCGGGCCGCCTTCTTCCGCTGTGACGTGACCTCCTGGGAGGATTGTCGGGCCGCCACATCGGCGGTGAGAGAGGCCTTTGGGCGGATCGACATCCTCGTCAACAACGCCGGGGTGATACGACGGAAGACGGTTACCGAGCTCGAGGAAGCCGAGTGGGACCTGGTCCTGGCGGTGAACCTGAAGGCGGTCTACCTCCTCTCCCGGCAGGTGATCCCCGTCATGGCCGCCGGCGGAGGAGGCAGCGTAATCAACATCGGTTCGGGCTGGGGGCTGGTGGGCGGCCCCAGGGCCGCCGCCTACTGCGCCGCCAAGGGCGGGGTGGTGAACCTGACCCGGGCCATGGCCATCGACCACGGGCCTGAGGGCATCCGGGTCAACTGCGTCTGCCCGGGCGATACGGACACCCCGCTCCTGCGGGACGAGGCCCGCCAGCTGGGCGTGGCCGAGGACGATTTCCTGGCCAGCGCGGCAGCCCGACCCCTTCGCCGGCTGGGGAGCCCACGCGACGTCGCCGATGCCGTCCTCTACCTCGCCAGCGACCTCTCCGCGTGGGTGACCGGTACCACAGTGGTAGTGGACGGCGGCGGCCTGGCGGGCGGATGATGCTCGATGCACCAGGATATCTCTTGCTTGGGGGGATAACTGATGACGAGGAGGAAAAAGGTGGCGCACCCCTACATCCCCAACTCCGCGCCGCGGGTCAAGGCGGAGATGTTGCGGGAGATCGGGGTCCGGGACGTGGAGGAGCTTTACGCGGACATCCCCGAGAGCCTGCGCTTTAGGGGGAAGATGAACCTACCGGAGCCGCTCAGCTCCGAGTACGAGCTCAGGAGACATGTGGAGGGGATCCTGGCCAAGAACAAGACCTGCCAGGAGTACCTCAACTTCCTCGGCGGAGGCTGTTGGCAGCACTATGTGCCCGCGGTCTGCGACGAGATCAACCGACGGGCGGAGTTCCTGACGGCCTACGGGGGGGAGCCCTACGAGGACCACGGTAGGTTCCAGGCGCTCTTCGAGTACGCCAGCATGATGGGCGAGCTGGTGGACATGGACGTGGTGAACGTCCCCACCTACGACTGGGCGCAGGCGGCCAGCACGTCCCTGCGCATGGCGACCCGGATCACGGGCCGGAAGCAGGTGCTCCTGGCGAGGACCGTAGGCCCCGACAGGTTGTCGGTGATCCGGAACTACTGCCGGCCCGACATCGAGGTGGTCCTCATCGACTATCACCTTGAGACTGGGCAGATGAACCTCGACGACCTCAAGGACAAGCTCTCAGCGCAGACGGCGGCCGTCTACTTCGAGAACCCGTCGTACCTCGGGTTCATCGAACCTCAGGGCGAGGAGATCGCGGCGCTGGCCCACGAGGAGGGCGCCTTGTGCGTGGTAGGCGTCGACCCGACCTCCCTGGGCGTGCTGGCTCCCCCGAGCGCCTACGGGGCGGATATCATCTGCGGTGAACTTCAGCCGCTCGGGATCCACATGCAGTACGGCGGGGGCCTTGCCGGGTTCATCGCCACGCGGGATGAGGAGAGGTTCGTGGCCGAGTACCCCTCTCGCCTCTTCGGCATAGCCCCGACGGTGGTGGAGGGTGAGTACGGGTTCGGCGACGTCTTCTTCGAGCGGACCTCCTTCGCCCAGAGAGAGCGGGGGAAGGAGTTCGTCGGGACGGCGACGGCCTTGTGGGGCATCACCGCGGGCGTCTACCTGGCCCTGCTGGGCCCCGACGGCATGCGGGAATTGGGCCAGGGGATCCTGCAGAGGTCGCAGTACGCCAGGCGGCGCCTGTCGGAGATCCGGGGCCTGCGCGCTCCCGTCTTCCGCGGCGCGCACTTCAAGGAGTTCGTCGTCGACTTCACCGCCGCCGGCAGGACCGTGGCGGAGGTGAACCGGGCCCTTCTTGACCGCGGTATCTTCGGCGGCAAGGACCTCTCGGCCGAGTTCCCGGAGCTCGGGGAGTGCGCGCTTTACTGCGTCACGGAGGTTCACACCAAGGCTGACATCGACAGGCTGGCGGAGGCGCTGGAGGACTGCGTCCGCTGACGACCTGCCTTGAGAGGGGAGCGTGATCTGAACCATGGGAATGGATATGAGCACCAAGCTGAGGCGCTTTCACCAGGCGAGATGGGACGAGCCCATCATCTACGAGCTGAGCACTGAGGGGGAGCGCGGCCTCCTCGTGTCTCAAGTGGAGGAGGAGATAGAGAAGGCGGTGGGCGACGGTCTTTCAGAGATACCGGAGTCCATGCGGAGAGAGCGGCCGCCGAACCTGCCCGAGCTGTCCCAAGCCCAGGTCCTGAGGCATTATCTCCGCCTGTCCCAGGAGACCCTCGGCGCCGACCTGAACGTCGACATCGGGCAGGGGACTTGTACGATGAAGTACAGCCCGAAGATAAACGAACAGCTGGCCACCTCGCCGAAGGTCGCCGAGCTGCATCCGCTGCAGGATGAGGGCACGGTCCAGGGGATCCTCGAGATCCTGTACAAGATGGACCTGTTCCTGCGGGAGATCTCGGGGCTGGACCAGTTCTCCTTCCAGCCGGGGGGAGGCGCTCAGGCCCTGCTGGCCATCGCTTCGATTATCCGCGCCTATCACCGGGACCGCGGCGAGGCCCACAGGGATGAGATAATAACGACGGTTTTCTCGCATCCGTCCGATGCCGCGGCGGCGGCCGTGGCCGGCTTCAAGGTCATCACCCTGTACCCGGACGAGGACGGCTACCCCGACATCGAGGCGCTCAAGGAGGCCGTCTCCGAACGCACCGCCGGGTTGATGATCACCAATCCGGAGGATACGGGCATCTTTAACCCGAGGATCGCGGAGTTCACGCGGATCGTGCACGAGGCCGGCGGGCTCTGCTCCTACGATCAGGCCAACGCCAACGGCATACTGGGCATCACCAGGGCCAAGGAGGCCGGCTTCGACCTCTGTTTCTTCAACCTGCACAAGACCTTCTCCTCACCCCACGGGTGCGGCGGGCCGTCCACGGGGGCCCTGGGGGTCACGAAGGAGCTCGCCAAGTATCTGCCCGTGCCCCTAGTGGAGTTCGACGGGGGCAAGTACCGCCTAAACTACGACCGGCCGCACAGCATCGGGAAGGTCCGGAGCTTCTACGGCGTGGTGCCCGTCGTGTTGCGCTCCTACGCGTGGGTCATGAGCCTGGGTGCCGAGGGCCTACGGGAGGTCGCCGAGATAGCGGTCCTCAACAACAACTACCTGCTCAAGAAGGTCCTGGAGATCCCGGGCGCCAGCGCGCCCTACGCCCCCGGGAAACACCGCGTGGAACAGGTGAGGTATAGTTTTGAGGGGCTCGCCGAGGAGACCGGCGTGGGGACCGAGGACGTGCAGCGGAGGATGTTCGATTTCGGCGTCCACTACTGGACCAGCCATCACCCGTGGGTCGTGCCGGAGCCCTTCACGCTGGAGCCCACCGAATCCTATTCCAAGGCCGAGCTCGACGAGTACATCGCCATTCTGAGGCAGGTCGTCAAGGAGGCCTACACCGATCCGGAGAAGGTCAAGAACGCGCCCTATAACAGCGTGGTCCACAAGATAGACCACGCCGCGCTGGACGACCCGTCCCAGTGGGCCGTGACCTGGCGGGCCTATCTCAAGAAGGTCAAGGGGCGTTGAGAGCTGGTCGAGACGCCGGGGGGAGCAGCTCATGAAGAAGCTCGGGCTCATAGTCAATCCCATCGCCGGGATGGGGGGAAGGGTGGCCCTGAAGGGGACCGACGGGCGCGAGGTCGTGGCCAGGGCGCGGCGGATGGGGGCGGTCCCGGAATCGCCGCGCCGGGCCATCGAGGCCCTCGAGAGGCTAGTCGGCCTCCGAGGCCAGGTCGAGGTCGTGACCTACCCGCAGGAGATGGGCGAGGAGGAGGCCAGGCGGTGTGGCTTCGAGCCGCAGGTGATAGGCTCCATACGGCCGGGGGAGACCACGGCGGAGGACACCCGCCGGGCCGCCAGGGAGATGCTGGCCCTTGGCGTGGACCTCGTCCTCTTCGCCGGCGGGGACGGGACCGCCAGGGATATCTACGACGCGGTGGGCGAGGAGGTGACGGTCCTCGGCATACCCGCCGGGGTTAAGATCCACTCCGCCGTGTACGCTCGGAACCCCAGGCTGGCCGGTGATTTGGCGGCCCTGTACCTTCAGGGGAAGGCGACAGTCCGCGAGGCCGAGGTCATGGACATCGACGAGGAGGCCTTCAGGGAGGGCCGTGTGACGGCCAGGCTCTACGGTTACCTCAGGATACCCTACCAGCGGAGGTACGTGCAGGGGCTCAAGGCCGGGAGCAGCCCGGGCGAAGAGTCCGCGCTCCAGGCCATCGCCCTGGCGATAATAGACGGGATGGAGGATGACTTCCTCTACGTGGTCGGGCCCGGCACCAGCACGAGGCCCATCATGCAGATGTTGGGGCTCGAGTATACCCTGTTGGGCGTGGACGTCGTCCACAAGAAGCAGCTTGTGGGCAAGGACCTCGCCGAGGGGCAGCTGCTCGAGCTCCTCGAGGGCAGGAGGGCCAAGCTGATCATCACCCCCATAGGAGGACAGGGCTACCTCTTCGGCAGGGGCAACCAACAGCTGAGCCCCAGGGTGATCCGAGAGGTGGGGAAGGAGAACATCATCGTCATCGCGACGAGGGAGAAGATCAACTCCCTGCGGGGTCAGCCCTTCCTCGTCGATACCGGGGACGCCGAAGTGGACCGCATGTTGAGCGGTTACGTCCGCGTGCTGACGGGATACGACGACTGGATCATGTACCGTGTCACCGGCTGACCCACGCGGCCGGGCTCGGCTCCTTCTCCCCAGGGTATGAAACCCAAGGCCAGTTTCTGTCCCCTAGGTAGCCAGGAATTGTGTTGTAGTTCACACTATTATAAAACCGTAGAACCGTCTATCAAAGAGACGTAGTTCAAAAGGTGGAGGGTTCATCGTGGCCAGGAGACACTACACCGACATACCGCTATGGCGTGACGTAGAGCCCGAGAAGTGGAACGACTGGCATTGGCAGGTCGCCAACCGGATCACCACGGTCGAGGCCTTGAAGCAGGTCCTGGACCTCGGGGAGGAGGAAGAGGCGGGGGTTCGCAGATGTCTTGAGGTCTTCCGTATGGCCATCACCCCCTATTACGCCTCCCTCATCGACCCGGAGGACCCGAATTGTCCCATAAGGAAACAGGCGGTGCCCACGGCGGCTGAGGTGCACGTGGGCGAGGCCGACCTGTTGGACCCCCTGCACGAGGACGTGGATTCGCCGGTACCGGGGATCACCCACCGCTACCCGGACCGCGTCCTCTTCCTGGTGACCGACCAGTGTTCCATGTACTGTCGGCATTGCACCCGGCGGCGGTTTACCGGACAGACCGACCGGCCGGCCAGCCAGCAGCAGCTGGAGAGGGGGCTCGAGTACGTCCGGAACAACCCCTCCGTGCGGGATGTCCTCCTCTCGGGAGGCGATGCCCTCCTCATATCCGACGACCGCCTGGAGTACCTCCTGCGGGAGCTGAGGCGGATACCCCACGTGGAGATAATCCGCCTCGGGACCCGGGCTCCGGTGGTCCTGCCGCAGAGGATCACCCCCGAGCTGTGCGAGATGCTCAGGAAGTATCACCCCATCTGGCTCAACACCCACTTCAACCATCCAGCGGAGGTAACCGAGGAGTCGCGCCGGGCCACGGCGCTGCTGGCCGACGCCGGGGTCCCCTTGGGGAACCAGTCGGTGCTGCTCAGGGGGGTCAACAACTGTCCCCGGGTGATGAAGAGGCTCGTACACGAGCTGCTGAAGATGCGCGTCCGCCCCTACTATATCTACCAGTGCGACCTGTCGCGGGGGCTTGAGCACTTCCGGACCAGCGTGGGCGAGGGCCTGGAGATAATGGAGTACCTGCGGGGCCACACCAGCGGCCTGGCGGTGCCCACCTACGTCATCGACGCGCCGGGCGGGGGCGGCAAGATACCGGTCATGCCCCAATACGTGCTGACCCGTTCGGCCGACAAGGTCGTGCTGCGCAATTACGAGGGGGTTATCTCCCTTTACGCCGAGCCCGGCCGAGACGTGCGGCTGCGCTACGGGGATGTGGAGCACGAGGGGCCCTGTCCGCTGTGCGGCGAGGAGCATGGGGAGGACCAGGACCTGGCCACGGGGATCGGGAAGCTCTTGAGCGGCAGGGAGCTCGGCCTCGAGCCGGCCGACCTCGAGAGAAGGCGTCGCGGCCGTGACGTGGAGGAGTAGTCCGGGGGCCGAGGGGCCCCGGCCCGGCGCAGTATAATAATTGCAAAGGAATAAAAATGCCGGGTGAGAGCAGGAGTTACGGACCTTTGGTCGAAGTATTCGAAAAATGATTAAGAGTGATTGTCTTCGGGAGAGTGTCCAAGGCGAGTATCGTCAGCAGTGAGAGAATCATCATTACCGATTATGCTTCTGCTCTTTAAAGCGGCAAGCAGCAGGCCAGGGCCAGCGGCCCTGTGATAGGGAGGAGGTGGCACGGGGGCAAAGGCCGGAGCTTTCACGCAACAGGGACTAGGTTTGCGCATCAAATCGAAGGAGGAGATGCCTAGTGGAGAGCACTTACGGGTTCTTGTCAGTTATCCCGCCCTTATTGGCCATCATACTGGCCATAGTCACCAGGCAGGTTCTATTGTCGCTGTTCTTGAGCGTATGGGTCGGAGCGCTGTTCCTGGCCAATTACAACCCCGTGACAGCGTTCCTCAACGCCATACAGACCTACATCGTCAGCTCGCTGGCTGACAGCTGGAACGCCGCCATCCTCGCCTTCAGCTTTGTGATCTTCGGGATGTGCGCCGTTCTCGCTCGCTCCGGCGGTGCCAAGGCCATAGCCAATTGGTTCATACAGAGGAGCAAGCACTCCGGCAGCGGCCAGTTCGCGGCCTGGTTGATGGGACTCATCATCTTCATCGACGACTACACCAACACCATGATCGTGGGCAACACCGTGAGGCCGCTTACCGACAAGCTCAAGATCTCGCGTGAGAAGTTGAGCTACATCGTGGACAGCACCGCCGCTCCGGTCTCCAGCATGGCCCTCATATCCAGCTGGATAGGCTACGAGATGGGGTTGATCAGGGACGCCTTCGAGAAGCTCGCCATAGACTG